>JAFLJV010000272.1 GCA_022712845.1 Sulfurimonas sp.
GGCGTCATCATCAACACCAGCAAGATTATACATCTGCTCTGTTGCATGTTCGTTTATAATATCATAAATATCATCCGATGTAATACGTCCAAGTAAAATACCGTACTCATTTACAATTGGCATTACAGATAAATCGTATTCTTCAAAATAATGCACAACATCTCTTATATCTTCTGTATCTTGTGCTTTTTTTGGCTCAAAACTATCTTCACTTTGCTCTATATTTTCTAAAAGTGTTTTATTAAAATCAAATATTAGTAAATCATCAAGACCTACTGTAAAACGTAATTTTTTATCATCAGAAATAATAAAAAGATTTTGAATATTTTCTATAGCTTTCGCTTTTCTAAGCTCACCAAATCTTTTTATAACATCGTGAACTATCTCATTTTTACTAGCTGTAAAAATTTCAAGCTGCATATATGCACCAGCTTCATCTTCGCTATAAGTATGAAGTCTGGTAATCTCTTGTTTGTCTTCTTCATTTAATGTATCAAAAACTTTTGAAGCGATATTTTCATCATGCTCTTCAAGCTCATGCATAAAGTCCGCTTGATCATCAGACTCTAGTTGGGTTACTGCACAAGAGAGCTCATCTACACTAAGGTTCTCAACAATATCATCAAAATATCTATCAGGAAGAGCAAGAACTACATCACCAAGTAAGTTTTTAGGTACAAGTTTTAAGGCATCAGTAAATTCATTATCATCTAAGCGTTTTAATAATTTTGCAATATCTGATGGATGAATTTCACTGGGTGGAAGAGAATCCAAATAATCTTGTAATTTATTCATAACTACTTTTTTATAAAATTATACCTAAGATATTATAAGAAAGAAGCTTGAATAATAAGCTCAACCTTATCACGAACACACATAAAAAATAAACATGGCATCTCAATACCATAATCACTTACTAAAATTTCAGAAACTGCATGGATACTCAAACTGCCATCAACATTTTTAATCTCTGCTGTAGCACTAAGTGCTTTTTGTACTCCATGAAAATCAAGCGTACCATCAATAGTATAACTTTCAGGAGTGTCAGTTTTAGTAATACTAGAAATAGTATAGGTAGCAAAAGTGAATTTTCCTGTTTGAAGATCTTTATACATATCTTCATCTCTATCACTTTTGTCACTAGTAAAAAGACCCATTTCAATCCAGAATTTTCCTTTTATGGTTGTAATGTCAAGGTCACTTATAGTTAAATCTGCCTGCAAATAGTCATTTTTAGGATCAATTTTACTATCCATAAGCATCTCTGTATGTGCTGCGATATAACCATTTTTTAGTGTTAAATTAGTAGCAAGAAGAGGTAAACTTAGAAGTAAAATCAGTAGTATATTTTTCATAGTGAATCCTTTAAAAAGATTATATTATTAAATATTAACATATTTAAACTTAAGATGTAAATTTTAAAAGAGCGATAGCTAAACCTAATCCAGAAGCTATCCAAGCAATAAAAATCATTAAAAAAGCAAGCTTAGAAAGACTTGTTTCTTTGCTCAGAGTTGTAAATACAATAACATTGTAATAAGAGATTGTAAAAGGGTAGAGTATTGCCAATGCATAAGTCCACTCAAAGTAAGCAAAACTATAACTTCCAACAAAAAGTAAAGCTATAAAAAGATGTTGAGATATTTTTAATGTTTTTGCAAAATAGGCTGCAACTAATCCAATTAGGTGAAATATAATGATTGTTGAGGTTTGATATGTCCAAATATCTAAGGCTGAATTTCTTGAGAGAGTTTCAAATAGATATGTATCTAATAATATCCATAACATCAAAGGAAAATAATAGATAAAAGAGGAGGTTATTACTTTTGATTCAATTTCAATTTTATAATTTTTAAGTAAAAAGGCACTAAAAAGAGCGATAGATGAAAAAAGTAATGCCATCCATACTCTATCAGTAGGGGCATAAGTGAAAAAATATGTGCCAATTGTGTATGCAATAGCTAAAGCTATAATAAGCTCTTTAATTTGTTTAGTTTTAAAAAGATAGATTCCTAAAGGAGCCATTAGTCCAACAGCAACACCAAGTAAAGTAAGTGTGAAGATATTATAATTTGGATATAAAAATGATAGTAGTAGCTGAAGAGTTAAAGCAATTATTATTTTATAGATTGGGTTATCTATCTTACCCCAATTTCTACCACTTATAAAAGTTCCTAAAACACCACCCACAAACATAGGAAAAAGTATATTTAAGTCTGAATTATAGTGTGAAACTAATCCTGTTTGAATTATAAGAAGGTAGTAACTAAGCTCAAAACCAAGAAGAGTAACTAAAGCAAAAGAGTTTATCATGCCTGAACTAAACCTAGATAAGTTTGCCATCACAAATCCTAAGTATCTGTGTTGCATAATTTTGAGTATTTGAATCATGTGAAGCCACGATTACGGTAGTACCATTTTTAACAGCTTTTGCTAAAAGTTCATAAACAATTTTGCTGTTTTTAGAATCAAGACTACCAGTAGGCTCATCTGCAAAAATAATTTTAGGGTTGTTTATAAGTGCGCGAGCAAGAGCAACTCTTTGTCTCTGTCCGCCTGATATTTCATTTGGATAACGGGAAGCTAGTTTTAAAATACCAAGCTCATTAAGCATGGTGTCTATATTTTTCTTTTTTGAACTTAGTGCTGCTAAAGCAATGTTTTCATAAACACTAAGATAATTTATAAGATAGTGAAATTGAAAAACAAAACCAATATGGTTTTGACGAAAAGTATCTATATTAGAAATTTTATCCATAGGAGTATTATCTATAAGAAACTCTCCACTAGATGGTTTTAGAAGTGTTGATAAGATAGAAAGTAGGGTAGATTTTCCACTTCCGCTATCTCCCCTTAGAAAAACAAACTCACCCTCTTTAATTTCAAAAGAGAGATCATATAAAACTTGTTCTTTGGAATAAAAATGTGAAATATTGGATGCTTTTATCATGAGCAACCTTGATTTATAAGTAAAATAGGATCTGTTTTAGAAGCTATCCATGCAGGGATTAAAGAACCAAAAAGAGCCATAAAAAGAGTAGAGCCCAAGACATATAGAGCTATTGATAAAGAGAGTGAGCCATTAACATAGCCTTGCAAAGTTTCAATATGTGGAATAATAGCTAAGATGCTTAGACTAAGAACTAAAGCAAAAATATAAGCCGATAAACTCATGATAAGTGTTTCAAAAAAAAGATTTTTCATGATAAAAATTCTACTTTTTCCAATTGCTCTCATTATTCCAAACTCCTCTTTTCTTGAGTTGACTATCATACTCATAATAGATGCGATTCCCATTAAACCCATAGCAAAAGCAAGTGATGATATTACAAGGGAGGAGTTTTCAATAATTTTAAATTGGTTATAATCTTTTATAAAACTTTTTGTAGTTTTAACTTCTATTTCACTACTTAAAATTGTAATTTTTTTCATTATTTCTTGAGTAGATTTTGGTGAAGCAGAGGCTACTAAAATAAGAAGCAGAACGGCTAAAGAGTTTTCCTGCATCTTTAATACCCATTACCACGCCACCCTCTTCAAAACCAACATCACTTGTGTATGAACCTGAGATTTTGTACTCTTTATTTCCTATCTTTACACTTTGTTCTGTAAACTGTTTAGATAAATTTTCACCTAAGATAACTTCTCCCCTTTGAGGATATTTTCCTTTTGAGAGTTTATAGTGTAAAAAATGGTTTTTTGTACTTCCATATATGCCAGCTATAGGGATATGTCCAATAGTGGAAGCTCCAACAATCATCGCGTAGCTAGACTCAACATCTTTGATTTTATTGATATCATCTAAAAGTGAAATATCTACATTTGAGAAGAAAGTGTCAGAGATACCTTTTTGCGTGATGATAATATCCCCATTTGTTTTAATCATTGTGGAGAACATTCCAATTATGCCTTGAGAGACAGCGGTTATTAAAAATATTGCCATTACAGCAATCGTGATAGATGAAAATATAAGCAGACTTTTAAAAGGATTTTTTTTAAGAGCTTTTAGCGAGATCATCTATTTTTTTACAGCCATAAAGTTATTAAATTTTTATTCATTTTATTATCCTCATTAGAAGTGATTGTACTGCTTTTTATGTTAAAAGTACCCTCTAATTAAATCTAATTAACCAGTTGTAAAAGGTACAGTTTTTCATTAAGCTTCTTTTTCACAATAATAGCATTTTATATTAATAAATTATGCTATTATTATTTTAATAAAAAAGGTTGAAGTAGATGAAGTATATAAAATTAATTATTAGCTTAGTGTTAGTTTCACTAATGTTTTCAGGTTTTTGGAGTGGTGATGGTGAAAATGAAAATCATAAAGAGAGAGTTGAGAGAATAAAAACAAAAAATGAAACTTTAAAACTACTTTATAAATATGCACCAGAAGCCAAAGGAATGATTGCTCGTTCTTATGGTTATGCAACATTTGCAAATTTTGGAGTAAATGTAATTTTATTTTCTGCTGAGGGTGGAAAAGGGATGGCACATAACAATAGAACTAAAAAAAATACCTATATGAACATGGTTTCAGGTGGATTTGGATTTGGACTAGGTATTAAAGATTTTAGAGCGATTTTTTTATTTAAAAATGCAAAAGCATATAATAACTTTATAAATCACGGATGGGAAGCAAATGCTCAAGCAGATGCTGCTGCAAAAGTTGGAAGAGAAGGTGGAGCAATCAATGCAGCAATTACTGTTGCTCCAGGTGTTAGACTCTATAAATTAACACAAAATGGTCTTGCTCTTCAAGCTACTATACAAGGTACGAAGTACTGGAAAGATGGAAATTTAAACTAGGTTATAGTATTATTTTTAATAATACTGCTTTGTTACATTCTTACAGATAAAATTGTCTTTTATAAATATAGAATAGTTCTATAATGTTACATTAAGCTAAGAGAGCCTACAATCTAGGTTATCTAACAACATAAGGAAAGTTATATGAAAAAAGTTTTACTAAGTGTAGTAGCGGTAATCGCTTTAGGTTCAGCAGCTATGGCAGCAAATACGCAAACTGGTTGTGGTCTTGGTACTCAGGTAATTAAAAGCCCTGATTCGGCAATATTATATGCACTTCAAGCAACAACTAATGGTACTTCAGGTAACCAAACTTTTGGTATCTCTTCTGGTACTTCTGGTTGTGAAAAAACTAAATTTGTAATGAATGAAAGAGCTCAAGAGTTTGTTGCATCTAATATGGATCAATTATCAAAAGAGATAGCAATTGGTCATGGTGAGTCTATTGATACATTAGCAGAGCTTTTAGATATAGCTGATAAAGCAACCTTTTCTGCTTCACTTCAAGAAAACTATAATAACATCTATACAAGTAAAGATGTAAAAATGTCAAACGTTCTTGATAACATTTCAACTACGACACTGTAGTGATTTTATAAACTAAACGAAAATCTCGTTTAGTTTATCCTCTTATATTACTCTTAGGAAAATCCATTTTAAATAAATCTTTTTTAATACTCATTTTTTTTATTAGTTTCTTAAATGCTTCATCACAAATATATAAACAAAAAGCAGATGAATTAAATCTATCTCAAACAAGATACTGGAATCTATTACTTCATATGGTAGATGGTAAAAGTGAAATTGATGATAGTAGATTCTTTTTTGCAAAAGATGGTAAAACTAATGCAAAAGCTGAATTAAGTGCAACAATTGATGCATTCTTTAATGAAAAAGTATTTGATGATAACTCTACTGCTTGTAAGTTTCCAGCAAGAAAAGCTTGGCTAGAAGAAGAACTACAAATTACAAATTTTCCAAAAGTTACATGTAGTGAATATGATAAAATTCTTAAAAGATTAGATCCAAAATCAGTTACTCTTGTTTTTCCAGCAGCTCATATAAATTCTCCTGCCTCAATGTTTGGACATACTTTTTTGAGAATAAATTCAGGACATAATTCTAAACTTTTATCTTATGCCATTAATTATGCCGCTGATGTTAATCCAGATAAAACCAATGGTGTTGTGTTTGCCATAAAGGGTCTTTTTGGTGGTTATTATGGAAAATATTCTTTGTTACCTTATTATGAAAAGTTAAAAGAGTATAGAGATACTGAAAAAAGAGATATTTGGGAGTATGATTTAAATTTAACTCAAGAAGAAACTTTAAAAATGGTAAGACATATTTGGGAGCTTAATGGAACTCATTCTTATTATTATTTTTTTACAGAAAATTGTTCTTATAATATGTTGTGGTTTATAGAGTTAGCAAGACCAAGTATTCATATGAGAGAATATTTTACTTATCAAGTTACACCACTAGAGACTGTTCATGTAGCAAAAATAGAAGATATTTTAACAAACAATAATTTTAGACCATCTAAGAGAACCACACTATTAAAGTATGAAGAATTATTAGAAGATAAATATATTCGTATAGCAATAGAGTTAGTTAAATCAAAAATTACAGTTAAAGATATTTTAGATGATAAAAATATAGACTCACAACAAAAAAAGTATATTATAGAAGCATCTGTAGAGTTTTTAGAGTATTCATATAGTAAAAATGATATGACAAAAGAGATTTATTTAGACCTTTTTTATAATTTGTCAAAAGCTAGAGCTTCTTTAGGAAAAGGAGAGAAGTTAAATATAAAAACTCCTCCAAATCCAATAGATAGTCATAGAGGGGTTAGAGTGACTACAGGTTTTGGTTTCAGAGAGAGTGAGTCTATAGGATTTTTTGGAATTCGTCCAGTGTATCATGATTTAGAAGATAGTAATTATGGATTTTTAAGAGGAACACAGATAGAGTTTATGAATTTCAATTTTTCATATTTAGATAGTGAATTAGAAGTAGAAAATGCAACTATATTATCAATAGTTTCATTAGCTCAAAGATCTAGTTTTTTTAAAAGTATATCTTGGAGAACAAAATTTGGATGGGATAAAAATTCATTAGATTCTACAACTAATTTTATAGGAACAGTTGGTGCAGGTTTTAGTTGGGGAAATAAGCTTGGATATTTTTATTTAATGACTGACCCACTATTTTACTTAGATGGTAAGTTTAAATCAGCTATTGGTGGTAGTTTGGGAATAGTTCTTGATAAGTACCATTATATTAATAGTAATTTTGAGATAACAAAAAGATTTTATGATACTGGAGATAATCAGTGGCTTATAAAAGCTTCTCAGAATTTTAGAGTATCACAAAATATACAGTTAAAATTTAATTATAATTATAAAGAGAGAAAAGGTAAACTAGGTGATGATAAAGAGTCAACATATGGAGTTGCTCTAAATTACTATTTTTAACTTATAGTAACTCTAAAAAGTATCCATAAGGTGTTTGTCTTATATCGTATCTATATATACCATCAAGCTCTATAACAGCTCTATAGTATCCTTTATGATTTCCAATTCTTACCTTTTTAAAGATACCTTCTTCAATGTTTTTAACATAACTTTTTATATTTGTATCTTTTTGGAAATCTATAACTATTCGATGAGGGTTTACTAGTAAAAAATCTCTGATAATTGTGTCTTTAGTTACAAGTTTTAATTTTTTACCTGAAGATGATAATGTTAAATGTTTAACTGAGGCGATGGTGTTGAATTTTGATTTTTGATTTTCTTTAGATTTTGAAACTTCTTGAATACTCTTTTTTTTTGTTTTAATGATTTTAGTAACTATCGGGATGGACTTAGATATTTTTTGTTCAGTATAACTTTGTGATATAAATATAGGTAGATGCCAGTCAACAGCATTATCAAGTTCTATGCTTTTACTCTCAATAGAACCATCAAGATTTTTAAATTCTATAGTAACTTTTTGAAGTGTTCTAGCTTGTGCTGGGAGAGTGATAGTGGCTTGTTTTAAGGGAGGTTTAGTTCTGTCTTTGTTTGATGATATTGGTATATCTCTTTCACCCATAATTGCAAAAAAAGGATTTTCACGAGCATTAATAGTTGTAAATAAAAGAATGGATATAAGTAAAACTTTAACCAAAGATAAGCCTTGAATTTATTTGTAAGTATTATATCAAGTTTATTAGTTATTGTGCAGAAATCTCTTTTAATTCAAAGTATTCTCTTTGAAGTTCAGCATTTTCATCTCTTAGCCTATGTATCTCTGTTTTTAGAGATTCTTCATAATCTTGAAGACCTAAATATATCTCTACTGAGTTTGTACCATACAGAAGAACACCTAGATATATTCCACAAGCAAGAACAAGAGAGAGAAGGATAAGAAACTTATTGAGAGATAGACCCAAATACTGCTGAGTAACACTCTGCGAGTCATCTATCCCTTCAAAAAGCTCATCATCTCTCATATTAAGTTCTTAGTTAAATAAACTAGAGCCTAAATATTCACCATACATAACTTCATTTTCAATCTCTAAAAGACGATTATATTTAGCAGTTCTTTCACCACGAGCAGTAGAACCAGTTTTAATTTGACCACAGTTAAGTGCTACAGCAAAGTCAGCGATGAAAGCATCTTCACTTTCTCCTGAACGATGACTCATTACACATGTATAACCATTTCTTTGTGCAAGACGAACAGTTAACATAGTCTCACTTACTGAACCAATTTGATTTGGTTTGATAAGAATTGAATTAGCGATACCTTTTTGAATGCCTTCGTTTAAGATATTTACATTAGTTACAAAAAGATCATCTCCAACGATTTGAACTTTATCCCCTAACTTCTCAGTCATAAGTTTAAATCCATCCCAATCATCTTCACTTAGACCATCTTCGATTGAAACTATAGGATATTTAGAACATAAATCAGCATAATAATCAACAAGCTGGGCAGATGTTACTGTACGATTTTCAGAATCAAGTCTATATCCACCATCAACTACTAGCTCAGATGCAGCAACATCTAAAGCGATAGCAATCTGCTCACCAGCTTTGTAACCAGCTTTTTCAATTGCTTCTAGGATTATTTGAATTGGCTCTTCATTTGAGCTTAAGTCTGGTGCAAAACCACCCTCATCACCAAGTGCAGTATTGTGTTTATTAGATTTTAAAATAGCTTTTAAGTTGTGGTAAACTTCAGCAGATGCACGAAGACCTTGAGCAAAATCTTCAAATCCTACAGGAACAATCATATACTCTTGAAAGTCAACTGAGTTATCAGCATGTGAGCCACCATTGATAATATTAAGCATTGGAGTAGGAATTACCATAGCATTAGCCCCACCAAGATAACGATAAAGAGGAATATCTAAGCTTTTTGCAGCCGCGCGAGCTACAGCCATAGATACACCAAGTACTGCATTAGCACCTAAGTTTCCATAGTTATCAGTGCCATCTACTTCTTTCATAGTAGCATCAATCATAGCTTGATTAAAAGGGGATAAACCTAAAAGAGAATCAGCTATTTGAGTATTTACATGTTCAACTGCTTGAAGTACACCTTTACCCATATAACGATCTCCACCATCACGAAGTTCTAGTGCTTCACGCTTACCAGTACTAGCGCCTGAAGGTACTATCGCACTCTCACGTGTACCATCACTTAACTCTACTGTTGCTTTAACTGTTGGGTTTCCACGAGAATCCATAACTTCAATTGCACTAACATTATCTATAAACATTCACTATCCTATTTTGTAATTTTAAGTATCTGAGTCGTTTATCTCAGAAGTATCCATAACCATAACATTACTTATGCCCATAGCTATTTTTATTTTTTCTTCTATCTCTTTGGCTAATTCAAGATCTTCTTTAAACTTAAGTTTGACATTTTCACGCCCTTGACCAAGTTTTGTTTCTTCATAAGAGAACCAAGCACCACTTTTGTCAACAATATCGAGTTTTACTCCATAATCAACAAGCTCACCTTCTTTAGAGATTCCTTCGCCGAACATTATATCAAACTCTGCCTGACGAAAAGGTGGGGCTACTTTGTTTTTAATAACTTTTGCTTTTACGCGGTTACCAATTTGACTCTCACCTTGTTTAAGTGAGGCAATTCTTCTAACATCTATCCGAACTGATGCATAAAACTTAAGAGCATTACCACCAGTTGTAGTTTCAGGAGAACCATAACCCATCATGCCAATCTTCATACGAAGCTGGTTGATAAAGATAACTGTACAGTTCATTTTGCTAAGAACAGAAGTTAATTTACGAAGTGCTTTTGACATAAGACGAGCTTGAAGACCAACTTGCTGGTCACTCATCTCCCCCTCTAGCTCAACTTTAGGAGTAAGCGCTGCAACTGAATCTATAACTATTAAATCAATAGCTCCACTTCTTGCGATTGTCTCAACTATATCAAGTGCTTGTTCACCATAATCAGGTTGAGATACTAAAAGATTTTCAACATCTACACCAAGATTTTTAGCATATACTACATCAAGAGCATGTTCTGCATCTATAAATGCACACACTCCACCTGCTTTTTGGCATTCTGCTGTTATTTGAAGTGCTAGTGTTGTTTTACCAGAACTCTCAGGTCCATAAATTTCTACAACACGACCCTGAGGAATACCGCCAATTCCAAGTGCTAAATCAAGTCCTATAGAACCTGTACTAATTGACTGCATTGGTTGAATATCTTTGTCACCAAGACGCATTAAAGCACCTTTACCAAATGCTTTATCAATTTGTTTCATTGCTAAGTCTAATGCTTTTTGTTTATTTGCGTCCATTTTGGGCTCACTTTTATTAAATTTAGACTTATTATATGGCAGTTTTGAAATTTTTATAAAAAATATTGCAAATTGTCATATTATTTTTATTTGTTTCTTTAAAGGTGAGATTTTATCTAAATTTGGTTAAAATCCCTCTTATGAAAACAACACTAATTGCTCACTCTCCTGATGCTGATGATATCTTTATGTACTATGCTATAAAATTTGGCTGGGTAGATATGAAAGATACAAAATTTGACAATATCGCACGAGATATTCAAACCTTAAATGAAAAAGCTTTAAAAGGTGAGTATGAGATAGTTGCTATTAGCTTTGCACTTTATCCACACATACGAGATGACTATGCTCCACTTCGTACAGCTGTAAGTTTTGGTGATGGTTATGGACCTAAACTTATCAAGAAAAAAGGTGTAAAGCTAAAGCGTAATTTTAAAGTTGCTCTTAGTGGAAAACATACTACAAATGCGATGCTTTTTCGTATAGCTTACCCTGATGCTAGAGTTATATATATGAATTTTTTAGAGATTGAGCAAGCTATTCTTGATGGCAAAGTTGATGCTGGAGTTTTAATCCATGAGAGCATTTTAACTTATGATGATAAGCTTGAAGTTGAGCGTGAGATGTGGGATATTTGGCAAGAGTTAGCTGGAGATGATTTACCTCTTCCTCTTGGTGGAATGGCAATAAGTCGTTCAATCCCACTTAACAAAGCTATAGAATACGAAGCAACTCTAACAAAAGCTGTTCAAATAGCACGAGATTATAAAGCTAAACTTTCACAAATGTTGCTTGAGAGAGATTTGGTTCGTATAGATGCTGACACACTTGATAAGTACCTTGAACTTTATGCAAATGATGAATCAATTACTCTAAGTGAGGTTCAATACAGTGCAATAAATAAGCTTTTTGAGATAGGGTATAAACATGGTTTTTATGATACACTTGTAAAAGTTGAAGATTTTATGATACCAACAGAGTATAAAGAATTAAGAGAGTCATAATATGGAAGCAAAGCTTATCTCCCTTGGAATAGAGACATTTAAAATAGCACTTATGTTAGCACTTCCAGGGCTTTTGACAGGTATGTTTTTAGGTTTAGCTGTTAGTATTTTTCAAGCAACTACGCAGATAAATGAGATGACACTGAGTTTTATTCCTAAAATTATAGGTGTTGTAATAGTTATTATTTTAACTATGCCTTGGATGCTAAATGCGATGACAGATTTTTCCCTAAATGTTTTTAACATGATCCCAGAATTTGTTGAGTGATGAAAACAAAAAGTATCGACTTTTCTAAATTTTCCTCTTTTAAGATAGGCGGTATCGTTGATGTTTGTATTTTAGGGTGTTGTGATAACTTACCAAAAAACTACTATCTTATAGGCTCTTGTAACAATGTCTTAATCGGTACACAACCACCACCATTTCTAAAACTTGATAAAAAATTTGACTATATAAAAATAGAGGATAATACTCTAAAAATAGGTGGAGCAACTCCATCTGGAAAAATTGCTTCATTTTGTAAAAAGCATGATATTGCAAATTTTGAGTTTGTATCAAACCTCCCAGGAACTTTAGGTGGTTTAGTTTTTATGAACGCAGGACTTAAAAAGTATGAGATATTTAACCATCTTATCTGTATAAATAGTTGTGATGGTATAAAACAAAAAGAAGAGATAAATTACGGATATAGATTTACAGATATTAAAACTCCTATTTTAGAAACTATATTTGAGTTAAACTATGGCTTTGATGCCTCCAAATTAGAGATGTTTAAAAAGATGCGTCAAAACCAACCAAGTACACCAAGTGCAGGAAGCTGTTTTAAAAATCCTGAAGGTGATTATGCAGGAAGACTCATAGAAGCAGTTGGATTAAAAGGTAAAAGAGTAGGTGGAATGGAGTTTAGCCAAGAGCATGCAAACTTCTTAGTAAATAGTGATAATGGAACTTTTGATGAAGCGATAGAGTTAATACAACAAGCTCAAAAACTGGTATATGAAAAATTTAATATCTGGTTAGAGTGTGAGATTGCTGTTTTGGATGTTAGATATATGGGTGAAAATTCACCGTTACTCAAACCGTCATTCTGAATTTAATTCAGAATCTCAAATTGAATAACTAGATTCCGTGTCAAGCACGGAATGACGAACTATTTAAATTGGTAAAACTCTAATTTTCTTAGAAAGTTTCTCTTTAAGAGTTGATTCGATTGCGTAAAGTGTACCTGTTGCTGAAGAAGCACAACCGTTACATGCACCAAGGTATCTAATATAAACATCTATATGCTCATCACTTGATTTTACATCGATTACTTCCATGTCTCCACCATCCATGATTAGGAATTGACGGATACTTTCATCAATTTCAGCATCAATTGCTTTGATCTGTTGAACTATAGTCATATCTTCAAATGCAGCATTTCCACCAGCATCAGCAGCAGCTTTCATTTTTTCCTCATCCATTTCTCTACGAGTATCAGCAAGTATGTCTACTAGGTAATATTCTCTTTTTTCATGTCCACCAGGTCTGATACATGATTTACAAAAACCACCAGCTTTTGTATAGTCGGTAATTTGCTCTATACTTGTTAAGTCATTAAGACGGATAACTTCTTGAAGAGTAGAAAGACTAACACGAGCACATTCACAAACGATGATTTCATCTTCAAAACTATCTGCATCAACACCTTTGTAAAGACCAGCAGCTTTTTTGATAACATCATAAGCCATAACTGAACAGTGCATTTTTTGTGGTGGAACAGCTGGAGTATCTGGATCATCACGAAGTGCAAACTCAACATCAATATTTGTAATTTTTACAGCTTCATCAACTGTTTTACCAATACAAAGTTCAGTCATAATATCAGAACTCGCAATTGCAGTACCACAACCAAAACTTTTAAATTTCGAGTTTATAATAATATCTGTCTTAGGGTCAATTTCCCAATAAAGACGAACTGCATCACCACAACTTTCAGCTCCAAAATCAGCAACGATAAGTTGATTTCCTCTAGCTTCAACATCAGCCTCAAATATTTCACCTTGGTGATTTGGGTTGTTCATAAGTGTTGTAACTTTATTTGAGTACGCATCCCATAATGATGCGCCTAATAAATCGTCCTTAGCCATTTTATAATTCCTTAGTTTTTTTTCTTCTTAAGCTTCTTCAGAAGCTTATTTTAGTGCCTTAGCGGCTATTGCATTCGCAATTAATGGTGATGAAGCTCACATTCTTGAACTTCTCCACCTGCTGTTGGTTGTTGTTTTGCAAAAGAGCTAGAGATTGCTCTCAGTCTTGCAACTGCATCTTTAAAGTGAGAGATAGTATAATCAACCTCTTCCTCTGTTGTAAAACGACTTAGACTTAGTCTAATTCCAGTATGAGCTAACTCATTGTCAGCTCCAATCGCTAACATTACAGTATTCGCTTCTAGTTCTTCACTAGCACAAGCAGAACCAGTTGAAGCACCGATTTGACCATTGTTTAAGTCCCAAAGCATACCTTCACCCTCAACACCTCTAATAGAGATAAGGATAGTGTTTGGTGTACGATTTTCACGATCACCAACAACAAAAGTCTCACTTAGTTCTAAAATAGCATCTTCAAGTCTATCTCTTTTAGTTCTTATGCTTGCTGAAGTTTTTTCTATATTTGAAGTAGCAAGCTCTATCGCTTTACCCATTCCAATTATAAGTGGAACATTTAGAGTACCTGAGCGACGACCACCCATATGTTCTCCACCATGCATAAGAGGAGTTAGAGCTTGAGAATTTTTGATATATAAAGCACCAATACCTTTTGGTCCATGAAATTTATGAGCTGACATTGAAACAAAGTCAATATGAACATTTTGTAAATTCACTGGAATTTTACCAATAGCTTGAACGGCATCTGAGTGAAAAAGTACACCTTTTGCTTTACAAATTTCACCAATTTCAAAAATAGGAAAAATCATACCTGTTTCATTTGATGCCCACATAACAGAAACTAAAGCTGTTTTATCTGTTATAAAACTAGCAACAGTGTGAGATTCAACTATACCTTGCTCATTAACTGGAAGGTATGTAACTTTTACACCTTGCTCTTCTAAAAATTTACATGTAGCTAGAATTGAAGGATGTTCAACTTCTGTAGTTACGATGTGATTCTTATCACCATTTACAATATGGTCAGTATAAACTGATTGTAAAACCCAGTTATTTGATTCTGTTGCACACGATGTAAATACTATGTCATCTTCATCCGATGCATTTAAAGCAGTATACATTTGATCTATTGCTTTACTTATTGCTGGATGAGCAGCTGTTCCAAATTTATGAAGTGAGTTAGGATTACCATATATCTCACTGAAAAATGGAGTCATAGTTTCTACAACCAATGGGTCAACCATTGTTGTAGCATTATTATCTAAATAAACTTGCATATTTTCCCTCATTTTGAGTTATTTTTAATTAAGACAATTTTTGTCCTCTTTATATAATCATATCATAATAGGTTTGTTATTATGATAAGCTTAAATGAAGCTGTAATAATACAATAATTAAGCTATAATTATGTTTATATAAAAAATAAATATAAAAATAGGAACCAATATGTGTAATTTCAATAAGCTTAACGATGATACAAAAGCATTATTACATCTTTTAATGAAGAAAAGTGCAGATTCAATAGGGGGTGCAAATTTTCTACTTGCTCTTTTAGAAGCTATGAAAGAGAAAAAGACAAATGCACTTATGTTAAAAGAGTGTCAAGTTCACTCAAGTGAAGCCAGTATAAAATGGAATAAGATAGTTTTTAAAGATAAATTAGATGTACTAGAAGAGGTTGTTCACTCTTATAAAAGTGCAGAGAAACAAGGTTTTAATATACTAGAAAATGACAATCAAAAAAAGAAAAAAAAGATTTTAAATATGGTAAAAACTTTAGCACCAATAGAGTTTGTTATCTCACCAGTTAATTCAGAAAATGGAGCAGGATTTAATTTTAAAATTTTTGAATCTATAGAGAATGATATTGTAAAAATAAACCCTTTATTTGTAGCAATGTTTTTTTGTTCAACAGAGTATATGAAAAAAGCTTTAAAATATAAGATTTAAAATTAAAATGATATAATCGCGAAATTATTATTATATTAAGGAATTTTAGTATGGCTCAAACTATAACAGAAAAAATATTCTCAGAGCATGTTGGACACGCAGTTTTTGCTGGTGAAATAATTCGTTGTAATATTGATATGGTTATTGGAAATGATATAACTACACCTATCTCTATAAAAGCATTTGAAGATAGTGGTGGCATCTTTAGCAAATCCAGATGGTTTCTCCATCGTTCTTGATCACTTTATTCCTGCAAAAGATATAGCATCTGCTAATCAAGCTAGAATTTCTCGTGATTTTGCAAAAAAACATAAATTAAAAAACTTTTTTGATGAAAAAGATATGGGCATTGAACACGCTCTTTTACCAGAAAAAGGTCTTGTTGTTCCTGGTGATGTAATTATTGGTGCTGATAGCCATACATGTACACATGGTGCATTAGGTGCGTTCTCAACTGGAATGGGTTCAACTGATTTAGCATTTGCAATGATTAGTGGTGGAAACTGGTTTAAAGTTCCTGAATCTATCAAAGTAAATCTTAGTGGAAAACCAAGGCTTCATACAACTGGTAAAGATATCATCTTAGAAATAATCCGTATGTTAGGTGTTGATGGAGCGTTGTATCAGACACTTGAGTTTACAGGTAGCACAATAGAGTATTTAAATATGGATGATAGCTTTTCTATGTGTAATATGGCGATAGAAGCTGGTGCAAAAAGTGGAATAATTGCTTATGATGAGGTAACTAAAGATTTTCTCTCAGATAAAGATTTAGCAAGAAAACCTAGGGTTCATTACTCAGATGCAGATGCTTCTTATGTAAAAGTTTTAGAAATAGATGTTGCAAATCTTGAGCCTGTTATAGCTTACCCGTTCTTACCATCAAATGGTCATTCTATAACTAAAGCTGTTAGTGATAAAATTAAAATCGACCAAGCATTCATCGGTTCATGTACAAATGGGCGTTTAGGTGATTTAAAAATAGCAGCTGAGATATTAAAAGGTAAAAGAGTCCATGAAGATGTTCGTCTTATCGTAACTCCTGCAACACAAAGAATTTTAAAAGAAGCATATAGACTAGGGTATATGAATATTATCATAGATGCTGGTGGAGTTGTTTCAAACCCTACTTGTGGAGCTTGCCTTGGCGGATATATGGGAATTTTAGGTGATAATGAAGTGGCAGTTTCAACAACAAATCGTAACTTTGTAGGTCGTATGGGCTCTCGTTCATCTAAAATATATCTAGCAAATTCTGCTGTTGCAGCGATATCTGCTATCACTGGTTACATAACAGATCCAAGATAATAAATATATATTTATAGTATAATAACTAAAGGAAATACATAAATGAAAAAGCTATTACTTATCCCAGCTCTTTTAGGAAGCATGGCAATTGCACAAGAGTATAAGTATGAAATCACTCCCGTTATTGGTTATAATATCGCAGAAGGAAATTTAAACCTTGATAACCAGTTTTTAGTTGGTGCAGAATTTCAGCTAAACACTGATACTTTTTTCAAACCAGAGTTAAGTATTCTGTTTACGGATACTGATTATAAAAATCTAGCCGTAAATGAGAGTACAAATATTTGGCGTATTGCAGTTAATGCTGTTCGTAATTTTGATACTATAGGTGCTTTTACTCCTCTTATAAAGTTTGGTATAGGTTATGAGTCTTTAGAGAATAATTTAGCCAATAATGATGATGCTCTATTTATTAATGCTGGTGTTGGTGTTAAAACATTATTAACTGATAATATTGCACTGAAACTTGAAGCTGTATATATGAATAAAGAATTTGATAGTAACCTTGCTGTTTTAGCTGGTATAAACTATGCATTTGGTCCAAAGGCACAACCAGTTCCTGTTGATGGAGATGATGACAGAGATGGTATTTTAAACTCTGTAGACCAGTGTCCAACAACTCCATACGGAACTACTGTTGATTCAAAAGGTTGTAAGATTGATGGAGATGATGACAGAGATGGTATTTTAAACTCTGTAGACCAGTGTCCAACAACACCAGCTGGAAATGTTGTAGATAATAACGGTTGTACACAAATAGTAAATCTACATGTTAATTTTGAAAATAACTCTTTTGTTATTGACGAAACTTCAAAACTAAGAGTTAAAAAATTTGCAAACTTTTTAATAGCTCGTTCAGATTTTACTGCACAAATCATTGGGCACACAAATAATATAGGACGTGAATCAAATAATCAAATACTATCTGAAAATAGAGCTAATGCAGTAAAAAATCTTATAATTGAATATGGAGTAGCAGCTTATAGAATTACTGCTTCTGGTAAGGGTGAAAGTAATCCTACAGCTTCAAATGACACAGCTAATGGCCTTGCATTAAACAGAAGAATTGAAGCTATATTAAATAAAAACTAATATGTATGATATTCCATGTGTAATCTTTGCAGGTGGTAAAAGCTCCAGAATGAAAAAGGATAAATCTCTTCTTCCTTTTGGAGGCTTTGATACTTTAACTCAATTTCAACTCTTTTGCTTACAAAAACTTTTTAAAACTGTCTATATATCATGTAAAGATAAAAGTAAATTCAACTTTGAAGCTTCTTTTATAGAGGATTTAAAAAGTGATAATATATTTGCTCCAACTGCTGGATTTATATCTGCATTTGATAGCCTGAGTGAAGATAAGTTTTTTGTCATAAGTGTTGATTCCCCCTTTGTAAGTGAAAGCGAGATAGGTAAAATTATAAAATATGATAAAAAAGATGTTGATGCTACAATAGCAAAAACAAATTTTGGAATTCAACCACTTTGTGGAATTTACCACCGCTCACTTGAAGATAAATTTATAAATATGTTAAATAGTAACTCTCATAAACTCATTTTTTTACTTAAATCATCTAAAACAATATACGTAGAGTTTGAAGATGAAAAGCCTTTTTTAAACCTTAATTATCCCTGTGAATATCAAGAAGCTTTAAGACTTTTATAAACATATTGCATGATTTTTTGCTATAATAAATAAGAAGTAAAATAAGAAAGAATTATAATAATGAATTTAACACATTTAGATGAGAACCAAAGACCAAAAATGGTTGATGTATCAGATAAAAATCAAACAACTAGAATTGCAGTAGCAAGTGGAATTATACAGATGAGTCAAGATGCTTATGATGCAATTGTAAGTGAGAAAACAAAAAAGGGTCCAGTACTTCAAACTGCTGTAATTGCAGCAATAATGGGTGTTAAAAAAACAAGTGACTTAATCCCAATGTGTCATCCATTAAATCTTAGTGGAATCAATTGTGATGTTGAAGAGTTAAGGGAGCTTCCAGGATTTAAACTCTCAGTAACAGCAAAACTTACAGGACAAACAGGTGTTGAGATGGAAGCACTAACTGGAACAAGTATAGGTCTTTTAACAATTTATGATATGGTAAAAGCGATAGATAAGGGTATGATTATAAGAAATGTACAGTTAGAGACTAAATCAGGAGGCAAAAGTGGAAATTATCAACGATAGTGATAAAAAAGTAGAACTTACTTATCCATGCTCTTGGTCTTATAAAATTATAGGAGGTGAGGAAGAAGCTATAGAAGCAGCTGTGAATGATGTAATTGATAGTAGAGAACGCTCACTTATTCATTCACATAATTCTAAAGGTGGAAAATATATAAGTATGAACCTTGACCTACTTGTTCATAATGAGGATGATAGAAATTTTATTTATGAAGAGTTAAAAAAACACCAAAATATAAAGATGGTACTTTAAAAAATGAAAGGATTATTATGAAAAATAAAATTATTTTATGTATAGTGCTTTCTTTAATTTTTTCTATAAAATTATCAGCAGTTGATAGTTGGCACGGAGCAATTGGTTCATCCGCTACTGATCAAGTATGTGTTTTTTGTCACGTTCAACACGCTGCTAACAGTGCATCAAGTATAGGTCCACTGTGAAATAGAAAAGCGAGTAGTGAAACTTTTGCAATGTATGGGAGTACTATGGCAGGAAACTCTACTGCAGCAGAACCATCAAATCAAACAGCAGCATGTTTAAGTTGTCACGATGGGGTAAGTGCAATGAATAGTGTTATAAATGCACCTGGTTCTGGTAATCAAGGTCCATATATACTTGACCCTTATGCTTCTAATTCCGTTCTAATAAATAGTCTTGGTAACCTAAATGGTAGAAGAGTAATGTCAAATACATGGACAGCTGTAAGTAATGATGGACTTAGAAATGATCATCCTGTGTCTATTAAGTATATAGTTGGCAATGGTGGTTTGAGAGCAACAAATACTGATTTAGTAACTACAAATAGTAATGCTACAGCGTGGTTAGGTGCTACTACTGTTAAAGATTTACTTCGTGGCCCAAATGGGGACACAGTAGAGTGTTCATCTTGCCATGATCCACATGATGACTACTTTGGAATGTACCTAGGATAAACAATAACAATGGTGATTTATGTTCTGGTTGTCATAATAAATAAAGGATTAATAAAAAAAACTTTAAAATATATCTAATAAAGTGAAAAGTATATAAGCATGAACTTAGACTACTTGCTTATAATGAAGAGGATAGAAATCTTATCTAAAAAACATCAAGATGGTGTTTTAATATAAAGGATTGACAATGGATTTAGAAATATTACAAGAGAGCCTTAAAAATTCATATAATAATAGATATAAAAATTTAGAAAAAAGAGTTATTTCAGCTATAGAAGTTGCTGAGGATAAACAAAATATATATATAAATAAGCTATCTTTAGATGAATTAAATATTATTATAACAACAATTATAGAGATAGAAACCAAAAAACTTCATAATGAAGTTGAAGATTTAGTAGCCAAAAAAGAGCAATTAGAGCGAAATTTAGAGAAAAAATCGACAGAACTTCAAGAGGCAAAATATAGTATTTTTAATGCTATTGAGTCTTTGGTCGATAAAAATGATACTCTAACTTTATCCAAGCTTCACCAAGCGAAACTTCAAACTGTAGATCTTTATGAACTACTGGGAGAGACTGTTGAGTCTGCAATTATTACAGTACTAGAAAAATCGAAAGATAGTGAAGCTAATGAAACGATACAAGAAGTTATAAAAGAATTAACATACCAAACTATAAAAGAGGGTACTTTAAATACTATTAGAGTGAGAAAAATATTATCAACAATCTTGCAGTCTTCTATAGAGATAGCAGAAGCAACACCAAATACAGCTAAAGATATTTTAGAAGCAACTTTAAGAGGGATGAGAACAGGGTTACTTCATGCTATAGATAGATTTAAAAGAAGATTGGCCTATATGCCATTAGAAGCAAAACATATTCTTATAGAAGATTATGACACTATAATGGAAGACTTAAATCAAGCAGATACTTTATTTTTACAGGTTGTTCAAACTCAAGCAAATGAGAGTAGTAAAGATATTAAAAAAACATTAATAGATCTTAATAAAAAAATGCATCATGATTTAGAAGAGTTAGTACATATATCTAAAGAAACAGCTCAAGTTATGAAAGATAGATTTTCATCATTTGCAAAAACAGCAGTTAAAACAGCCGATACAGCACTTAATTCTGAAGCCGCAAAAGAAGCTAAGAGAATGGGAATTCAAGCCCTAGGTGTTGCAAAATCTGCACTTGGACATGCTCTAAAGTCAGCAAAAGATGTGATGGATACTAAAAAATAAATCTTTATATATTTTTATTTACTCTTGAGATCTAAGTTTAGCATACAGAGGGATACAGGCCTTAACAGCTGCCCTATCTGGTACTCTTCTAACAGATAAATAAGTAACAGATCCATCATCTTGTACTTTTCTAAGTGCTGTTGCATAAACCCAATAAAATCCACCATCTTTTCTAAGATTTTTTACTATACCTGTCCAAAAGCCTTTACTTTGAATATCATCCCAAAGACCTTTAAAAGCGATGCGAGGCATATCTGGATGTCTTATGATATTATGAGGTTGACCAAGTAGTTCTTCAATCTTATAACCAGCTATTTCACAAAAAATATCGTTTGCATAAATAATGAAACCTTTATCATCTGTTTCACTTAAAATATATTGATCTGAAGAGAAGTACCACTCCTGAGAATTTTCACTTTTAGTAACAGCCATAAAATACCCTTTTTATTTATAGTATTTTGCAATTCCATTCATGTTTGATCCCATATTTAAAAGTAGCATGTCACATATAACTAAAGCAGCCATTGCTTCACATACTATAGTTCCTCTTATCGCGACACATGGGTCATGTCTACCTTTTAAAGAAAAGTCAACTTCTTCATTTTTAGTTGTAACTGTTCGTTGCTCTTTAAATATAGATGGTGTTGGTTTAAAATAAACATTTATAATTATATCATCACTATTACTAACACCACCTAAAATTCCACCAGAATGATTTGAACAAAACCCATTTGCTCTTATTTCATCATTGTTTTGTGAGCCAAGTGAGCGAGAACTTAAAATTCCATCTCCAATTTCAACAGCTTTTACAGCATTGATTCCCATCATTGCATCTGCTAAAACAGCGTCTAATTTATAATAAAGTGGTTGACCTAAACCCTTAGGTGTGCCTTTTATAAGAACTCTTGAGACTCCACCAACTGAATCATGCTCATTTTTAGCTTTGAGTATTGCATCTTTTTGTTTTGGCTCCATGTTGGAATCAAGTGAATAGATAATACTTTTTTTAGCATACTCATAATTAAAAGTTTCAGATTTTATACCATCTATTTCACAAATACCACTTAGAACTTCAATATCTAACTCATTTAACATAAGTTTAGCAATCGCACCAGCTGCCACTCTAGCGGCAGTTTCTCTTGCAGAGCTTCTTCCACCACCACGATAATCTCTTATGCCATATTTATGAAAATATGTAAAATCAGCATGCCCTGGGCGAAAAATATCTTTAATATTTGAGTAATCTTTAGACTTTTGATTTGTATTGTAGATAATCATAGCTATAGGAGTACCTGTACTTTTACCCTCAAAAATGCCACTAAGTATCTCTACTTTATCATCCTCTTTTCTAGCAGTTTCAAACTCACTTTTTCCAGGTTTTCTTCTATCTAGTTCTTGTTGAATAAACTCTTCATCAATATCAAGTCCAGCAGGAACACCATCAAGGAGACAGCCTATAGCAGTACCATGAGATTCTCCAAAGGTGCTAAATTTTAATTTTTGCCCAAAACTATTCACTACTTTTCCTTTAATAACATAACCGCAAGTTTTGCAGCTTCTTGTTGAGCAATTTTTTTACTTTTACCTAATGCCCTTGCATATTCTTTTTCTTCAATTATTACGGCTACTTCAAACTCTTTTTCATGATCAGGTCCACGACTTGCAATCACTTTATATTCAGGAATATGACCAAATCTAGCTTGTGTTAATTCTTGAAGAGAAGTTTTAAAATCTTTAAATAGTGAATCAAGTGAGATATCTTCATGATTTTTTTCAATTAAACATATAGATATCTCTTGGGCTTTTTTTAGACCAGATTCTATATATATTGCACCAATAATTGCTTCAAATGCATTTGATAATAAAGATGCTTTTTCTCTTCCACCATTATTTTCTTCAGCATTTGATAGTAAAATATATTTACCCAAATTAATAGATCTGGCTAGTTTATCAAAACCTTCTTCATTTACTAATGATGCTCTTATTTTTGATAATTTACCTTCATCTGATTTAGGAAATTTATTAAACAAATATTCTCCAACAATAAGGTCTAGTACTGCATCACCTAAAAATTCACGTTGTTCATTATCATAAGATTGTTTATGACTTTTATGTGTTAGTGCTTCGATAATAAGTTTTTTATTTTTAAAATTATAGTTTAGAATCTTTTCTAGCTCTTGAATCTTTTGGCTCATTTTAATGACTCTTTCATCTTTTCTGCTGCTTCTCGTGCCAGTTGATCACAACGTTCATTTTCTTCATGTCCATCATGTCCTCTTACCCAAATAGCAGTAACTTTATGAATTTTAGAAACTTCTAAATATTGCATCCATAAATCAGGATTTTTAATTTTTTTAAACTCTTTTTTAATCCAACCACTTAGCCACTCATTTATCCCTTTTACAACATAAGATGAATCAGATATTATATCAACCTCACAAGGCTCTTTTAATGCTCTTAAACCTTCTATAGCACCAAGCAATTCCATTCTATTGTTTGTTGTATGTTCTTCACTTCCAGATAGCTCTTTTTCTTTATCTCCGAACCTAAGTATAACTCCATATCCACCAGGTCCTGGATTTCCTAAAGCACTTCCATCACTGAAAAGAGTTATTTTCTTCACTAAAATCCTTATGATAATTTTTTACTAAGTTAAGTTCAACTCTTGATGTATCTATCGAGTGACAGTTACTACAACGGCTAAATGCAAATGGAGAAATTTGTTTACAGCTATCACAAATATACTCAAAACTAAGTGTGGCATTTACACTATCATTAAGACCTATAAGAACATCAAATTCAAATATTGAGCTTTTTTGAGCCTTATCAATATACCCTTTGGCACTATAGAGTTCCCTTAGGTAACTATTTTGTATAATTATATCAAAATTCAAATCTTTTTTATCAATATACCATAGTATATCAACTAAAAGTTCAGCTTTTGAGATATCAAAATTTTCCCATGCTAGTTTGGGGTTTACACGAAAAATATACTCAAAAATAAGATATGTTAATTGATTTGATGTTTTATATATTTTTAGTAACTTATTTACTTTAATTTCTGTTGATAAGCTTGTATCGTTTAGGAGCAACATAGAGTTTAAATAAACACTGTCAATTTTTATATTTTTTTTTAGTTCATCTAGGGGTTCTAACACCTCTAAAGCAGAAGTATAATCTTTCATCTTTTCATATACTAAAAGTAAATAGTTTAGTGCTTGTGGAGTTCTTGGATTGCTTTTGAGAATTTCTAAAAATATCTGTTTAGAGCGTTCTAAAAAACCTGCTTTAAAATATGTTTTTCCAAGTAAAAAAAGTGTATCTCTGTAGTTGGCTTTATCACCAACTTTTAAAAGTTCATTATATATCTCTATACTCTTTTCAAAATCACCATTTTTAGCATATGAATATGCAAGTAGTAACCATGATTTTTCTGAAAGGTCACCTTTTGTAATAAGTACTTTTAATTCGTTTTGTGAGGGCAGAGAGTTAAACTGTTTTAAAAATTTATCTAAATGTCTATAATCCTCTTTTTTCTTAAATTTATTTAACCAATATGAAAAAAATGTGATGATGAAAATAAGAACAAAAAATATAATTATCCCAAAAAGTGGGTCACGAAACTCTATGAAAAATGTATTCATTATTCGTAAACCACTATCCCATAATCATTTTTTAAATTATAAAATGTTGAATCCACTGTAATTTCTAAGTCTTTGATTTTACCTAGTTGAATTATAGAGTTTTTATTTACTCGAATCCCAAATTCTGTAAAAAATTTTTTAATATTTACAAATTTTACATCTTGAACAAATTTATATTCAAACTCTTTATATAGTTTCATTTTTTCATAAGAGAATATATGCTCATTTACATGAAGCTGGTCTGAAGCAAATCTGATTGGTAAATATCCTGAGAGGTCGGTGAGTATATCTTCAATATATTCATGCTTTTGAGGAAGAGAGTTTTTTTGTACAAAGACATATTTGTTATTTAGTTTTAGTGTTGGAGTGTTTTTCCAATATTTATATGCTGGATTTGAAACACCTAGTTTTGAAGAGACCTCTCTCCAAAGCCAAAAAGAGTTAAGAGTGTTTGGTAAGTGAGACATTCTCTTAACTCCTTTAAATGATTTATAGCTCTATTATATAGTTTTTTATTATATAGTTTTATTAATTTTAAAGTATAGTACAATTAATCCATAAATATAAGTAACTAAGGATGTACAGCCTCACGGCTGTTTCATGCTAAGGAATAAAAAATGCTTTAAATAAGTATGACAGAATATAATATACGCCAAGAGCTAAAAACATTAAAAGATAAAAGAAGAGGACAAGGGCAACAACATAA
>JAFLJV010000035.1 GCA_022712845.1 Sulfurimonas sp.
TTTTATTAAGTGAAACTAACTTTCCATCAATAATAACATCAAATTTATCTGTATATGTTTTTGCTGTTTTAAAATATTGTGGCCTAAGTGTTAGAACTTTTTTATTGCCAATAAAGACATTAAGTGCTTTCCTCTTTTGCATAATACTTCCTAAAGGATTTGAAAATTCAAATACATTATCCTTTAATTTTATCGGAATATAGCTTAAAGATTTTTTTATGTTAGTCAAATCTAGAGAAAAATTGTTATTTATATTTAAATTTCCATAATTATTGAGTATTTCATTTAAATTGTTTTCATTTAATTTAAATTTCCTACTAAAGGATATACCCATGATATTCATAAATTCTTCTATTGCAAGAAGTTGATAAAATACTTTTTGAGATAGTGAAGATAGGTTTTTACTACTCTCAACTGCAAATGCTGGTTTATTATGTGTTACAGCAAAATATGTTAGTGATAGTTGCATAGCTTCATCATCAAATTTAGTATTTGTATTTTTAACATTAAAACTATGGTGTTCTTTTAAAAGCTTTTTATTCATTGCATCTTTTACATCTAATGCAATTTGATTTAAATTTCCAAAAGGTTGAGTAATATTTAAATCACATTGATCTATAACACATGTTTGTCCCCAAGCGTTAGGATTAAATATCTTTCCATGGTTTTCTTTTCGGTAAAATCCATGACCATCATGAAGATTTAATACAAGAGAAACTTTTTTTTCTAATATTATTTTTTTTATCTCATCTATGATTTTTTTATCTTTATCCTTTTTTTTAAGAATAGAGAATTTTCTATTCATATCTCCATAGATACCTCTTCTATTTCTTTGGATGCTTTTTTTATTTAAATTTGGAATAATCCATAAATTTTTTGAGTTTATTTTATAGTGAGTTGCAAGAATTGAAGCAGCAAAATATCCACCAGGTTCATCTCCGTGAATTCCTGCAACAACAAGTAAAGTGGTATTTGAATCTGAATTTTCTTTTTTTATTAGTTGTATGTCAGCATGTGTACAAATAGTAAAAATACTAAGGAATAATAATATTTTAATTTATGAAAATATCATAATTTACTACTATTTTTCTGTTAAAATTTTCATTTTATTATCTGCATCAATTTTAACTATTAAAGTTTTATTACCTGTAAATTTATATGTATCAGATTTATAAAATTCTTTAAATGTGATTTGAAATATATCAGTAGTATTTGGATAAGGTATAACATTTATGTTATTAAATATAATACTTTTACTTTCAATTTTTTTAAATACTCTTGTTTTGTAGTTAGTAAATTTTTTAATATTCATACCGTCATGTCTAACAAAATCAAGATCGTAAAATTTTAAATAATTGTCAATATCACTATATAACCAAGCATACCTCCAAGTATATAGTTGTGAAAGAATGGAGCTAAGAATATCTTTAGATATATATTTTTCAACCTTAGAATCATTAATAATTAGAAGGGTCTTAGAGATATCTATTTTGGTTGCTAAGGATTCAATATTTAAATTATTGATAGCAATACAACCTCTTGTAAATTCATCTCTTTCTTGTTCAATAGGAAGACCGTGTATCCATATGCCAGAGCCATTTTTCCCTCTATATTTATCATATTCATTTGGATAAGATGTAACAAAAGCTAGAGGGCCATAAAATGAGTTTAGATTAGTCTCTTTAGATAGTTTCCTTGTTAGTTTATATATTCCTATAGGAGTTTTTAAATCTCCCTCTTTTACTTTGTCACCTTTTCTTTTTCCAGTAAAGGCACTATACTCTTTTTTAAATGAGAATGTAGAGTTTTCATCTGTTGAGTATAAATTTAGTGTTGAATCATCTTTATTACAAGTAAGAATATTACTATATGATTCAATATAACCAAATTTTGTATCTTTATTTTGAAGATGTTGATTCCAGTATTGTAAGTTAGTAAGTTCTAAATCCATCTGTTTTTGAATTTTATCAATACCATTAACTCTATAGTTAGTTAGTATATTATTTGCGAATAATGATCCAGTTATAAACAATAAAAATAATATTTTCATGATGTATAGCCTATTTTTTCTAAAAATGATTTATCTTTAGACCAACCTTTTTTTACAACAACTTGTAAATCAAGATATGCTTTTTTTCCACTTAATATCTCTATTTTTTCTCTAGAGTACTTACCAATTCTTTTTATACAATCACCACCTTTTCCGATGATAATCCCTTTTTGTGATTCTTTTTCAATAATAATAGTGGCAACAATTCTATCTATATTTTTTTCCTCTTCAATACCATCTATTAAAACATCAGCTTCATAAGGAACTTCATCACTAACATTCTCAAAAATCCCCTCTCTAATAAAACCAGCATATATATCACGAACAAGCTCACTTGTTAAATCATCTGGATCGTAAAGAAAAGGTGATTGGGGTAAGTTTTTAGATATAACTTTAAGAAGTTCATTATGACCCATTTTCTTAGGAATTGCTACAGGTATAAGTGCTTCAAATTTATTTGAATATTGATTATATGAAGCAATCTTTTTAAATAGTTTATCTTGTTTTACTTGATCAATTTTACTAAGAACAATTATATGTTTAACTCTATTATTATTTAGTTTTAAAAACTTCTCATAATGCTCAGTAGAGTCCGTAATTGGTGCAAGATAAACAATTAAATCACAATCTCCCATAGCCTTTAGAGCTTCATCAAGCATATACTGGTTTAAAATTTTTTCTCTTTCATGAAGCCCTGGTGTATCAACAAAGATGATTTGAGTATCTTCATACATTACAATTGCATTTGATCTTTTTCTAGTTGCATTTGCTTTTTGAGAAACCATTGCTATGTTTTCACCTAAAAGTGAGTTCATAAGTGTGCTTTTACCAGCATTTGGGCGACCTATTAAAGATACAAAACCTGCTTTTGTCATTTTTAACCTTGTTTAGTATTTGTGAATAACAGACATAAATGTCTGTCTTTAGTCGCCACAGCGGCGCAAGCGGAATAAAGGAGCTTCTGCTCCTTTAAGGGACTATTATAATATATACCTAGATAAATCATCATCTTCAACAACTACATCTAATTTTTCATGCACTAATTCTGAGGTTATAATATATTCTTCACCATTATGTTCATCAGCACAAAAACTAATCTCTTCTAAAACTTTTTCAATTACAGTATGAAGTCTTCTTGCTCCTATATCCTCTGTAATTTCATTAGTTCTATGAGCAAGTTTTGCTATTGCATGAATTGCCGCGTCTTCAAATATTAACTTAACTTCTTCTACATTTAAGAGTGCTTCATATTGTTTAAGTAAAGAATTTTTTGTTTGTGTAAGTATCTTATAAAGAGTTTCTTCTGTTAAAGATTCAAGCTCAACTCTTAAAGGAAA
>JAFLJV010000036.1 GCA_022712845.1 Sulfurimonas sp.
AAATTGGAGAAGGTACTGAATGGAACTCTATTTTTGAAGAACATTTAGTTAGGGCGAACGAAATACTAATTTGGAGAAAATTAGGAGAAGTGAAAATTGCAAAAGAAAAATTAGAATACGAATATAAAATCGAGGGAGTTTTATACATTAATGAGTTTGTAGAATCACTTGAAAAATTTGAAAATAATAGAAAAGAATATTTAACACTTGAAAGTTATTTTAGTGAATTGATAATTGATATAACAAAAATAAAAGATAAATAACAGTGTACAACACCGTATAAAATTTATGCTTAAATTTGGACTAATACGAACTGATTAACATTTTAACAAACCGATTTACACGGCTGAAAAATCTCCGATTTTTAAACCGCACAAATCTTATACAAACTCGTTGTGTGTTATTAAATAAACTGTAAAATCCTGAAATAGGTTGACTAAAAATTAAACACTTTTAGTTAAACTATGGACACAAAGACAAAACAACCCTGCCGAAAAAAGAACTACAATAAAGTAGGTTTTGAACTCAAATTATTCATCATTGACCAAATTCATAATGGACGAATTTCTGCCAATCATGCAGCTAAGAAATATGATATTTCTAGAGCGACTATTCAATACTGGATTAAAAAATATAGTACTTTAGAGCAAAAGAAATTAGGAATGAGTAAACAAGATGAAATTAAAAAGCTGAAAGATAAAATTGAAGAATTGGAATTTGTAAAAGACTTTCAACAAGATGTGATTGCGGATATGGAGCTCATTACTGGAGTTGATATGTCAAAAAAGTCATTACCCAAAACATTAGCAGACGAGATTCAAAAAAAGAAGCAAGACCGTTTAAAAGAAAATGGTTAGTCGAGTGTTTTGGGATTAGTAAACAGGCTTTCTATAAACGCCTCAAATCTCATCAAATTAAACAAAATAACGAGCGTATTTTAATTCAATTAGTCAAACAATGTCGTAATAGAATTGGACAACGATTAGGTGCTAGAAAACTCTATCACGAATTAAAGAATGACATCAAAAAAAATAAAATTAAAATGGGGCGAGATAAATTTTATACTTTCTTAAGAAGTCATAGATTACTGGTGCCAAGAACAAAAAGGCATCATATTACAACGAATTCAAATCATCACTTTTACAAATATAAAAACCTGATAACAAACAAAGTTCCTTCCAGAGCTGAACAACTTTGGGTAACAGATATAACCTACATTAAAACTCAAAAAGGACATAGTTATTTGGCTTTGGTAACAGATGCTTATTCTAAGCAAATAATGGGCTATAAATTAGATTCACACATGAGAACATCACTTTGTGTAGATGCGCTTAAAATGGCGCTTAAAAACCGTAAATACCACAATAAAAAACTAATTCATCATTCAGATAGAGGACTACAATATTGCAATCCAACCTATACACTATTTGCTGAAGAAAATGGATTAACAATGAGTATGACTGAAAAATATGACCCGTATGAAAATGCAATTGCTGAGAGAATCAATAGAACTTTAAAATATGAATACGGTTTGAAACTAACAATTAAAAACACTAAATTAGCACAGAAGATTACAAAAAGAGCTATTAATATTTATAATAACATTCGACCACATTTGAGTCTCGATTTACACACACCAAAACACGTGCATACAAATCAAAATGTTGACTACAAATCGTATCGAAGAAATAAAAAAAATCTGGAATTATTAACCTTATAAAATTAACAAAAAAGGTCAACCTATTTCAGGACAATACAGCAGAAAGCAAAAATGCAAACCGAATTAAAAATAGAATTGACAAAAGACGAATATAAAACTCATTTAAAAAAGAAATGACTGAATCAATTTACATAATCGGAATTCAAATATTACAATTTAAAAACAAAACATATTGGGAATAATTTTAAAAACCAAAAAACACTATTTGACTAGATTTCCATTATGGTTAAGTATTATAATATTTTTAGCTCTTTCACCATTTATTATTGGATTTATTGGAGCTTATTTATCTGAACTAATTACAAATGAACCTTGTCACGAAGGAAACTGCTTTTGGGGTGTAATTCCTTGGCTAGGAATCTTTATAACATTACCCATTGGAGCGATAGTTTTAATAATTTATATAATCATTATAATAATAGATTCTTTTAAATTAATGAAAAGTGAAAAATAAAACCTGCGTACAACAATGCATAACCAAAATTGCTAAATTCAGTAAATTAGAATGTTTCTAAAACTTAAAAATATTACATTTATAAAAAGAAAAATTGAATTAACCAAAACGCAACTTTGGTTATTCTAAACCGTTGGTGTTAATATTTTTAAAGCAAAATTAAGTTCTATTTTAAGATCAAATATCTAAGCTACATTTAGCCCAAAGCTTAAGTTTAGAAATTAAGAAAATTAAAAGTTGCACTAAAAAAGTTAGTAAAGAAAAGTACAAACTCGTAAGAATATTATTAGTAAAATACATAAAACCAACACTGGTTATAATTCATTGTGGTTTAGTAGTTAAAAGCATATTTTAGGACTATATTTAAACTTTAAAAATGTTATGAAAGATTCGTTGTCACAGTTTTGTTTAACGCTAATAAGTGCCTCCAGCGTCGCATCGGTCAGATGTCGGCACACTCGGAATGCACACGTCAAAAAAACTGTCAGTCCACAACGTCTTCATAACCTTAACCGTTAGGTGCAATAACGAAAAAAAAATGAAAAAGTATTTAATAATTACACTTCTGATAATATTCAGCAACGAAATTCATTCTCAAAAAAGAGAAAATTTAAGCAATGAAATTGATACTGAATTAAATATCAAAAAACAGAAAATGAGTTCAGTTTCAGTTGGGAAAATTGTTCCTAATGTAGAATTATACGATTTTGGACTTGCAACAAAAAGTCGGACAAATTTTCTAAGACCTATGCTACATATTTTAAATTGTTAATTTCTAATTCTACTTCTTTAGGTGTTTTATAATTTAAAGAAGAATGTAACCTTCTTCTATTATACCAAATCTCTATATATTCAAATATTGCTAATTT
>JAFLJV010000037.1 GCA_022712845.1 Sulfurimonas sp.
CAAGAGCAAAAGATTTTTGACTTCCTATATAATCAGGATATTTAAAATCTTTAGATGTTATTATAGTATATAATTCTCTTAGATACTCATTTTCTATAGTTTGGTACTTAACTTCCATCTCTTTAGCTATGCGAAGAAAAAAAGTTATTAAAATTGATTCTGCTTTTTCATCAACTCTATCACTATGAATAAGAATATCAAACTCTTGTCTCATTGTAAGTAAGTTATATTCACACTGTTGATCAAGCTTATCAGCATCTTCAGTTGCAAAATAACCTAATATTTTTACAAGTAACTCGATAAACATACGATTTGTTTTATCAATTGCAATATTGTTTGAGCATAATTTATCTTTGTATATCAAGATTTCTGGTTGTATCTTACTGAAAAATGGTTCCATTTTAATTCCTTATAATTTTTCTATTTAATTATATCAAGGTGCTTTGTAAATTTTCTTAAAGTAAAAAATAAGTTTAGAAAAATTTAGGGCGTAAACCCTAAAAAGGAGGTAAAGAGGGTATTGGCACATACCGACTTTGTAAAGCTACCTAAAAAAAAGTAGGTAGCTTTAATATTGTTACTTAAAGTTTAAAAAGCATCAAAGGAGGAGAGATAGCTTTTAAGATTGATTAATTAAAATTTATTAGCTTACTGCAGCTATTGCAGCATCATAATTTGGTTCTTCTGTAATTTCAGGAACAATTTCTTTATAAGAGATAGTACCATCAGTTTCAACTACAAAAATTGCTCTACAAGTAACACCTGCAAGAACAGAACCACCAAGTAGTACACCATAAGCATTAGCAAAATCTTTATTTCTAAAGTCAGATGCAACTGTTAAATCTTTGATTCCTTCAGCTGCACAGAAACGACCAGCAGCAAATGGTAAATCAAGAGAGATAACAGTAGTTTTAACACCACTTAAACTAGAAGCTTTTGCATTAAAATTACGAGTTTCAGTTGCACATACACCTGTATCTAAAGATGGAACTACTATAAGAAGCTGTTTTTCAGCTTGAGCACCACCTACAATTACATCACCTAAACCATCAGAATTTACAACTGTAATTTCTGGTGCTTTATCACCTACATTAACTTGGTTTCCAAGTAACTCTACATCTATACCTTTAAATTTTGTTGTTGCCATTATTGGCTCCTTTATTTTTTGTTTTTGACATTTTGTTGACATAATTATAGTTAATTAGGATAATAATACTCTTATTTAAAAAAGAACTGTTTTTTATCTAAGATTAACTTAAGGATTATATCTTAGATAAAACAACTGTTAGTATTATAATTTGTTTTTAGATGATATATCTAACTCATCCATAAGAGTAAACATTTTTTTCTCATACATCTCAATAGAGACTCTTCCTATCATAGCTGCATTGTCTGAGCAGTATTTTAGTTCACTTAAAAGTAGTGTTGCTTTATGAGGTTTCAGTAATTCCTCTATTTGTGAGCGAAGGTAAAGGTTTGCACTAGCTCCACCAACTATTGCAAAAGTCTTAGGTTGCACAGTTTTAAAATACTTTTTTAATTTTTGAACTAAATGTGCCGTTGCAATATGCTCAAACGAAGCAGCAATATCTTTATAGTCTTTTTGTTCTGCTTTTTCTATAACTAATCTAACAGCATTTTTAAGTCCTGAGTATGAAAAGGCTATGAGTTTTGATTGAGATAGTGGAATAGTAAAGTTATATCTTTTTCTATCTCCATCTTTTGCTAACTTTTGAATCACTGGACCACCAGGGTAACTAAGCCCCATCATCTTGGCAACTTTATCAAAACTCTCTCCAAAGCTATCATCCATACTTTTTGCAATAGTCTCAATCTGCTCTAGGTTTTTTACTTCCATAACCTGAGTATGTCCACCTGAAACCAGAAGTACTGTAAGAGGAAACTGTGTCTCTTTTTCTATAAATAAAGAGTAGATATGCCCAACCAGATGATTTACGCTAATAATTGGAATACCAAGAGCTACTGAAATTGCTTTTGCCATAGTTACACCCTCAACAAGAGTAACAGCAAGTCCAGGGGTAGATGTAACCGCCACTGCTTTTAAATCTTTAAAGTATGGCTCACACTCTTGTAAAATTTTTGGAAGTGCCTCAGCATGAAGACGAGCAGCAAGTTCTGGAACAACTCCACCATAAACTGAATGCTCTAACTCTTGAGATATCTTTTTATGAAAAATAAGTTTTTTTGTTTTGATATCTGTGATAGCAATAGCACTATCATCACATGAGCTTTCTATGCTTAGTATCATCTTTATCTCAAATACTTATTAAGTATCTCTCTTTTTTTCTGAGGAATATTAGCTAATTTTTGTTCTTTTATTTGTATCTGTTTTTCTATAGTTTCTATTTTAGTTACTATCTTCTTTTGTTCTTCGATAGAGGGAAGTGAAATTTTAATATTATTTATAATTGCTAATGAAAGTTCAATTTGTCCACTTTGACCTGTTGCCATTGCTTCAATAGTTTTAAAACCAATATTTGCAAGACTATATAAAATGAAATCAGGCAGTGCTATATTTATATCTGCTCTTAAAATACTCACATGGCTATCTACAACAAAAATACCATCTAAACTAAAAAGTGTAACTCTTCCAGCAGTTCCAACACCAGAGGAATTGATAAGAATATCCCCTTTTTGAAGTTGTCTTTCATCTAAAATAAATTTATCATCTACAAAATATTTATCTGTAAAATCAAATTTTTTATATCCTCTAGCCTGTCCAGATTTTATAATTTGAATATTACCATTTCCATATTTCGCTGATTTTCCTCTTTTTATCATGGAAGATAAGTTTTCTAGTTTTACTTGTTTACTTGAGCTACAATTATCTATCAAAATCGAAATATTATTATTTAAAAATTTAATTTCTAAGTTAATATTTTCTTGCTTTTTATCTAAATTTTCAGTTTCTTTTATAATTTTTTCTTGAATATTTTTTAATGGCAAAGGTATTTTAATTTTTGCCAAATCATCTTTATATACATGTGGTTGAGCTTGTCCTCTTTGCAATTGATATATATAGGGTTGTAGATGTTTAAGAAAAATAAAAACTAACTTTGTTGATATAATTTTTATATCTTTAGTTTTAATAGTATTACAATCAGAAGCAAAAATAGGAGTATCAAAATAATTTACAAACCCAGAATATGCTCCAGAAGCACTAATAGTAATAATATCTTTATCTCTATTTGATTCGTTATGATAGTATGCTGGTGATTGTCCTCCAGCGATAACTGGCACATTACCATCAATAGTTTTATTTTTTGTAATTGATTTACCTTTTATTATATTTGTAATACTATCTAATTCCACTAAATTATCTATATTCCATATTTGTTCATATTTTATTTTATTGTTTCCATTTAAAGATATCTTTTTTTCAAAATCAACCCTATCAAAAGTCATCATTTCTATTAAATCAATATAAGAAATATTATCTTTTAAACTTTTATCAATAGTCTTAAATTCTCCATTAAAAGCATCATAAATATAACTATTTGCTTTTAAATTATTTTCATAAGAATTATCATCATATAAAGATGTACATTCATCAATAGTTTTTCCTCTAATGATTGGATGAATACCTTTACTTGTCTTTCTTTCACTAAACTCATAACCTAAAAATTTCTTTTCATCTTTTTTCTCACCAGTTTTTACTAAAGTTACCTTTTGAGTATAAGCCATTATAAAATAAAATAATTTCTCTTTTTCAAGAGTTATCATTTTTTCAATATTGTCAAGTTTTTTATTGTATTCTTGATACAACTCATGATTTATTATTTTATTATTCGGATTTTTTTCTATTAAAGTTAAATAATCCTCTAAGTTAATTCCTTCCCAAACATGCTTTATATATTTTGCCAATGGACTCTCAATAACATTTATTGTTATATCTTTTTTAGCATCAAATAGTTTATCTACCAATACCTTTATATTTGTATGATCCGCATTGTTTTTTCTTCTTAAAAAAAGTATAACTGTTTTTGTTTTTGTTGCCATAAATGTGTTTGTTGCAAGTTTAACTATACTTACAATATCAAAGTATTTAAAAATAATTTCCCTTGTTTTTGAGTGTATAACACTACTTCCATCTAATATTGTATTTGGTACAATTATTCCAGCAATTCCACCATCTTTTAAAAGCTGTTTTGTTCTTTCTATAAAAAGTGTTTCTATTTCACTGCTTTGATCTGTTAATTCATCAAAAAGTTCAAAGTTTTCTTTTGATTTTTTACTATCCATCATACTTTTAAAAGCAGATACGGAATATGGAGGATTTGAAACAATTATGTCAAACTGTTTATTATCTTGTGGGTAAGTTTTATCAATTTTTGTAAGTCTGTCTTTGTATTCTTTTGCAGTTGAAAAATCTGCTAAACCATCTCCATGAATAACTTTAGCTAAGCCATCACCATGAAGATAACAACTCACTTTCGCAGTTTTAACAAGTCTATAATCTTTTTCAATGGCATAAACATAATTTTCAGCCCATTTATATTTTGCAGTTTTCCAAATACTAATACTATTTTTAGTAGTCATCTTTAACTTACTTTCATCAATAGTATCTATATGTTTTTGAATCTCTTCCATTGATTCAGTTATAAAATGTCCACTCCCTGCACTATAATCTATAATCACAGGTAACAAATCTGTTTCAATTCCCTTATTTATTTTTTCTTGAATCATTTTATCAAAAGGCATACTCTTAATAATAAATCTTGCAATTGGCACTGGAGTAAAATATTGTCCTACTTCTTGTTTTAAACTGGTATTTAACAATTGTTCAAAGAAGTCACTTAAAAACTGTTGTCTATATGCATAGCGTATTTGATAAGTTTGAAGAAGCTCAACTATCTCTTTAACTACTATTGCATTTTCATTAAAGGAATCATCATCAAAAACCTCTTTTATAGCAAATTCATTATTCTTTTTAAGTCGTATTTCTGTAAGTAAATTTTTAAATTCATTAAACTTGTCTTGATATTCATCTTCAATTATTTTAAATCTTTTATTAAATTCATTATCACTTATATCTGTCACTTGCTTACCAAGTAACTCATTCATTCCACGATTGTAAAGATCTGATAATCTTTTTTGAAACGATATATCATCATCAACCCCATCAAGCCATTGAAAATGAAGCTCTTCATCATCAAGTCTATCTTCATCCACAATTTTACATAAAAATAGAGTAAATATTTTGTTAAAAGCATTTGGTTTATCTGACACTACATTATGTCTAAGTATCTCTAAAAATCTATTAAATATAAGACTGCTATCTTCTTGTTTTAAAGACTTTAAATCTTCTTTTGTTAGTGCCTTACTTATAAATTCGTAAGGATTTGTATAAGATTCAAAAACACCATTATTTTTTGGTAGTTTATTCCATCTATCAAAGAAATCTTTTACATTACTTGTTGCTCTATATTCATCTTCAATTTTTATTATTTGGTTTGTGTATTGTATTTCATTATCATTTAATTGTGAAGCATATAAAACTAGAACTTCAGCATCTTTATCATTCTGAAAATATGTAAAAAGTTGTCCACCATATTTTTGTAGTTTTTTAAATGCTGTGTCAAACTCTTTACCCCAAGTTTTACACTCAATCATCATATATGCCGAGCCATCATCATTGGTGATTAGAATATCGAGTTTTCCGCTGTGTCCATGACCTGATGGGTATCTTTTTTCTAAAATTATATTTTTTGGAGAGTAGCCTTTTGCAAGAAGTCTATCTACACACTCTAAAACAACTAAATCTTCTGCTTTTGTAATATTTTGAACGGAATTTTTTGAATCATTAAAAAAAATGCTATTTCCAAAATCAATAGTGTTTTTATCTAAGTCTATTTCTACATTATAATTATTATGATTTGGATATTTTTTTTGATAAATATTTGTAGTGTTTTCTTTTGGAGTAAACTGTAATTTAATTATTAAATCATTCTGATTCGAATTCATTATCATTTTTACTCACTTTTTTTATTTATTTTAGTTCAAATAATGGTTAATACAGCAAAATATGACAATTTGTCATGTTTTCAAGTGAATTTATGATAAATTTCTTATATAATCTATTGAAAAGAGCTTAATCTTCACTAATTTTTATAACTCAAATTTTACCATAATTTAGACTAATCCTTACGATTTTTTTTATCCCAAATAGCTAAACCTATTGTAACAATAATAAGCAATCCAAACATCACTCCCCAAGTGAGCATATCACCACCACTTGTTGCTTTATCGATAGTTTCACTACTCATTACTATACTCCTCTTATTTCTCTACGAACTTTCTCATCAATAGCAAAAACATCATCAACATTTTTTGGCAATTCATCAAATTTTTCATAAGCATCTAAAATGGTTTTACTAATATCCATAAAACCTATCTCTTTATTTATAAATCTCTCTATTGCAACTTCATTTGCAGCATTAATAACTACACCATGAGTAGGATTTTTTAAGAGTTCATTTTTAATTTGCCAAATTGGATATCTATCAGCTGTAATTTCACGAAACTCCAATGAGCCAACTTTTAATAAATCTACATGCTCTAAAATATTTTCTTGCATTGACTCATTTATGGCAAAAGAGATTGGTAGCTGCATACTTGCATGAGCAAAGTGAGCAGTAGTTGAACCATCTTTAAAATCTATAAGAGCATGAATAAG
>JAFLJV010000038.1 GCA_022712845.1 Sulfurimonas sp.
CGACGCGCTTGTTCTTCGCCCATTACATCAATTCCCATTTGAAGAACTCCACCAATATATGCTTCCATAAGGTTTTGAGAACCCTTTGGAACCATTTGAAGGTTAGACATTGCTGAACGAACAAGAATTAAAGCAAGACCTGCTGATAATAGCATATGCGCTAAATAAATAACCATCTTGTATGTTTCTGGATCTGCATGATGCGATAATCCGAAGATTGCACCTACAAAAGTAAATAATTCTGGCATAAAAGCACTCCCAATTAAATTAATTCCGCAATTATATTCAAGTTCTTATTAAAGCGGGCTAAAACTACTTTTTTTCTTTCTTTTTTACATCTTTAGCAGTATAGTTTTTGTTGGCAATACTTTCTAAGAATACAGTTGCGTAAGAGCCCTTAGGAAGTGAGAAAGAGATATTTAATAATGTTTCTTTTCTCACATACTTACAAACTATATCCCCTGGATATATAAGAGCTTCTCTACGATAACCTTTTTCTTGTAAAAACTCATCATCAAACTCTAATTCTATTTTTCCTGCTTCATCACGAGCGCGAAATACATCACGACCACATAATAGTCCAGTTGGTACAAGTTTTTTAGATTCAAACTCTCTAGTAGGCATTATTTTTGGAGTAGAAAGTTTTCCTTTAGTATCTTGATAAACATCACCATCTAAAAGCTTAAATTTTCCATCATTATTTTCTAAACTAAAATTTACTCTTTCACGAAGCCAGTCATTAAAAAATGTACTCTGATAAATAGAGATTAAAAAGTTTTTGATTTTATTATCTTCTATAAAGATATCACCTTTAATCATATCTTTTGCTTGTTGTATCGAATCACCATCACGACCAAATCTTTGATAACCAAAATAGTTTGGAAGACCATTTTTAGCAATGCGACGAGCTACCTTTTCTATACGACCTGAGTCAATATTATCCACAAAATGAAGATTTATGCTAAATCTATTACCTTTTAAATCTCCCATACGAATTCCATGAGAGTGTCTCTTTGAACTTAGTATTTTAATTTGTTTATGATGAAACTTTTTTAGTAACTTTTCATGACTCGCATCAACAGAGATATACTGAGTAGTAGTTGCATGTTTATCTTTTAAACCTGCATACCCTATCTTTTGTGCTGGAACTGCTAGATACTCAGCAAAAGCTGCAACCATATCCCAAGTAGTCATCTCTTGCTTCTTTACATGTAGGACTAAGTAATTGCCCTTACCTTTGAACTCACCTAAAGGAATCTCATCAACTATAAAATCCTCTTTACTTTGGTAAAATTTAAAACCAATATCCTCTGTTGTATCTAAATATTCTCTTTTTCTCATAATGCTAAAATCCTTAACTCTTTTTGTGCAGCAAATATATCTTTTTTTATTGCTACTTTTAACTCTTCTAAACTATCAAATTTTTGATTTTCTCTTATAAATGCCACAAAACTAATTCGTGCCACATCTCTACATGTAACTTCGCCATCAAGTATATGACTCTCTATCGCAAAACTTCCATCTGTTGTTACGCGATGCCCAACAAATGCAACTGATGGATGATAATGCTCTTCATCATCGATTCTAGTTAGAGCGGCATAAACACCCTCTTTTGGTGTTAAAAATTCTTTAGCTTCTATATTTATAGTAGCTACTAACTCTTTTTTACCAATCCCTTGACCTTTTACAATCTTACCTCGAATAGTATAGTTATGACCTAAAAAAGCGTTAGCCCCTTTAATATCACCAAAACTTACCTTTTGTCTAATCTTGTGAGAATGAACTGAATCATTATGTAAACTCACCTCATCAATAACTTTTACTTCACCGCAAAACATAGTTTTTAAATCTTCATAAGAATACTTTCTATCGTTTCCAAAATGAAAATCATAGCCGACAATTATCTTTTGAAGCTCTGGAAACTTCTCTTTTAAAAACTCTAAAAACTCTACCCCATCTAAATGACGAATCTCATCAAGCTCTAAATATAAAATAGGATACTTAGAAAAGTTCTCACGCTCATCTTTTGGAGTAAGATTTGCATAACCAGTCTCAATAACTACAATAGTTCCATACTCACCAAGTTCATTAAAAAGATGCTGATGCCCGATGTGCATACCATCAAATCCACCAATGGCTATTGCAGTACTATTTTTCAATATATTCTCCATCTTTTTTTGTAATTATAGCTAAACACTCTTTTTTAATAATATTTGGTGCATTTTTGGCAGTATCCAAATATTTATCAAATGGTTTTACTATTTCTATCTCTTCATTAAAAGTATTTATATCAAGTAATTCTAAAGAATTATAAAGTTCTGTTACATCAAGCATATTTATCAACTCTTCATCATAAAGTTTTTTAAAAATATTATTTGCATATATTATAGATATAGCAATATCTATAATATCTCTTGTTAAATTATCATTTCGTCTATATACAATTTTTTTTGAAATTATACTTTCTATGCTCTCAATATAAATAACATCATCAAACAATTCTTTAGAATCATCTACTAAATATTTATCATCATTATCTTGTGAAACCAATACATCTAACTTTATATTATTTTGACGATAAAGTACTCTAATATGATTAGATAAATCTATATATTTATCTCCATTAAATAAAGATGTTTCCTCTATCCAATGTTTTGGACTTAAATAATTAAGAATTTGTACATCTGTAACAAATAAATCAATATCAAAACTAAGCCTATGTTGAAAATAATAAATAGCTAAAGCAGTACCTCCGCCAAATCGTATAAGAGAATTATCTTGCTTTGGTAAATACGGATATGCATCTTTTATAAATCCATTTAAAGCATTAATTTGGTCCTCATAATGCTCTTTTACAAACTTTATATTTTTTATCATGCGCTTAGTACTTTATTTATTCTACTCATTGGTATTTTATAGTAATTTGAGAAATCTTCTACTTCAAGCTTAATAGCTTCATTTTTTATAGTTTTAATAGCATATTTATCATACAAATCTAATTTAGCTTTTTTATAAAAAAGTTTCTTTAGACTTGTTAATGTAAAG
>JAFLJV010000264.1 GCA_022712845.1 Sulfurimonas sp.
TTTTCAGTCATATCAAAATCAGCAATAACACCATCACGCATTGGACGAATTGCTCTAATATTGCCAGGAGTTTTACCAACCATATCTTTTGCTTCTTGACCAACAGCTAAAACTCTCGTTTGACCATTTTTTTCAATTTTAACAGCAACAACAGAGGGTTCATTAATAATAATACCCCTACCTTTTGCTATAACAATTGTATTTGCTGTACCTAAATCTATTGATAAATCATTTGAGAAAAGACCAATTATTTTGTTAAATATCATTTATATTACCTTATGCTATTTTTTTATTTTGTTTTTTGATATAGACAGGAGATTCTCCATCATCGATAACTGCTTTAGTAATTAAAACTTCATAACCACTATACTCTGGAAGTTCATACATAACATCTATCATATTTTCTTCTAAAATTGCACGAAGTCCACGAGCACCTGTTTTTCTTTTAATTGATTTTTTTGCAATAGATCTTAGTGCATCATCTTCAAAATTTAATTCTACATTATCAATTGAAAAAAGTTTTTTATATTGTTTAATTAAAGAGTTTTTTGGTTCTGTTAAAATACGAACCATATCATCCTCTGTAATCTCATTTAAAGAAGCTATAATCGGTAATCTACCAACAAGTTCAGGAATAAGCCCGTAGTTTATTAAGTCATCAGGTTCAACCATGTCATAAGTCGTTTTTTGTTCATCTTTACTTTTTTTATCTTGATTAAATCCTAAAATATTTTCACCCTGTTTTTTCTTTAAAATTTCATCAAGACCATCAAATGCACCACCGCAAATAAATAAAATTCCAGTTGTATCTATAGCAGTAAACTCTTGGTTTGGATGTTTTCTTCCACCTTTTGGTGGGATGTTTACCATAGCACCCTCTATTATTTTTAATAAAGCTTGTTGTACACCTTCACCTGATACATCACGAGTAATAGAACGGTTTTCACTCATACGAGATATTTTATCAACTTCATCGATAAATACTATCCCTTGTTGAGCTTTTTCAACATCTCCATCTGCTGCTTGAATCAGTTTTGTTAAGATATTTTCAACATCCTCTCCAACATACCCAGCTTCAGTTAAACTTGTAGCATCAGCGATAGCAATAGGTACATTTAATACTCTGGCAATTGTTTGAGCCATAAGAGTTTTACCACTTCCTGTTGGACCAATTAGTAGAACATTCGATTTTGCAATTTCTGTATCATCATCACTAACTGTATCAGTTTTAAATATTCTTTTGTAATGGTTGTAAACAGCAACACTTAAAAGTTTTCTAGCTCTATCTTGACCAATAATATATTCACTTAAAAAATCATTTAATTCTCTTGGTATCATTAATTTAGTTGTATTTTTAACTAATTTTTTCTTTTGAGACTCAAGTAAATCTTGATCATCACCAAACATAATTTTATATGCAGAGACTACACAATTTTTACAGATATAGACACCATTCCCAGCTATTAAAGGGTTGTCTTCACTCTCTTTAGCATCACAAAAACTACAAGTTCTATGAATCATATATTTTTCCTTCTAGTAGTTATTTGAATGTTAACATTTGGTTTTTTTTTAGTCATTAGTTTTCTTTCTTTCATATGGAATTCCACGTTTTGTTTTAAGAATAAAGTTACAAAGATTATGGACATGATGATTACTTGTATTTTCAACAAGTTCAGATGCTGTATCTTTTAAAGGCTTACCAGTTTCAAAAAGTTCTTTGTAAGCTGATTTTATATCATCGATTTCATCTCTTGGTATACTTCTTCTAAGACCAGTTAAATTAAGACCTCTTAGAGTAGCACGATTTCCTTCAGCCATACAGTAGGGTGGAACATCTTGAGCTAAAGCAGAAGCACCAGCAATCATGGCATAATCACCAATATGTACAAATTGATGTATTGGAGTCATACCACCAATTACAGCGTAATCTCCCATCTCAACATGACCTGCTAATGTAGCCGCATTTGCAAGAATACAATGGTTTCCGATTATTACATCATGACCAACATGAACATAACCCATAAAAAGATTGTGTGAGCCAATGATAGTTTTACCACCACCACCCTTTGTTCCAGGATTAAAAAGTGTGAACTCTCTTATTTTATTGTTATCACCAATGATGAGTTCAACATCTTCACCAGAAAATTTTAAATCTTGTGGAATTGAACCAATAACAGCATGAGAAAATATATGATTATTTTTTCCAATAGTTGTTTTTCCGTAAATTGATGTACTTTGATCTATTTTAGTCCCATCACCTATAGTAGCTTCAGATGAGATAAGACAAAAAGGTCCAATTTCAACATCTTTACCAATAATGGCACCATCTTCAATGATTGCTAGTGGAGAAATTTTACCCATTATTTATCAACAATCATTGCTTTTAATTCAGCTTGAGAAACTAAAACGTCATCAACATAAGCTTTGCCATCAAGCATCCAAATAGAACCTTTGTTTTTTATAACATTAATACGATATTCTAGTTTATCCCCTGGCTTAACAGGAGCACGAAATTTTGCTTTATCAATGCTCATAAAATATACAACTTTTTTAGCTATCTCTTCTTCTGTTATATCTCCCATACTTTTAAATGCTAATATTCCACCAGCTTGTGCCATCCCTTCTAAAATCATAACACCAGGGTATATAGGATGTCCTGGAAAGTGACCTTGAAAAATATTATCTCCTATTGTTACATTTTTAAAACCAACAATAGACTCTTTAGCTACAAGGTCTGTAACACGATCAAGAAGTAAAAAAGGGTAGCGATGAGGTATAATTTTTTGTATTTCAGTAACATCCATTGTCATTGCTGATAGCCTTTATAATAATTTGGATTATTCTATCTAAAAAAAGATTATAAAATGATTAGTTTTTCTCTGACATCTTCATAAGATGTTGTATCTAGTTCTATACGAAGTTTAACATCTAAAACAGTATCGATGATTATAATTGGGCTTAAATCATACTCTGCATTTGTTACAGTCTTTCTAAAAATAAGTTCTTCTTCAACAGTAGGCGGATTAAAAATTAGTTCATTAATAGTTTTATATTTTGTTTTACATACAGAGTTAAAAAATTCTAAAGTTATAAATTTAATTTCTTCACGATTAAAATAGTGAATATTTTTAAATTCAAAATCTATACGTCCTTGAGCCTTTTTTCTAGGTAGCGTGGAATAATATAAGGCATAAGCAGGAATAATTTCTTTTTTACCTTTTATAAGTTTAAAGTTAAATTGGCGGTAGTTTAAAAACTTTTGTTTTATAATTTTATATTTTATATTTTTATCTTCAAGCTCATTTCTGTATTTGTACATTTCTAGACGTTCTTCAATAGAGGCTGGAAGAGTTTGATTTGATATAGAAGAAAACATCTCATCCATAAGGCGATTTTGTTCTTTTCTTTGTATTGTAAGACCATAGATACATCCGCAATAATCTTGGCGATAAAGTTGTTGCTCTTTTGTTACACGACTCTGATCTTGTGTACCTCCACCAGCTCTGTAATCTAGTGCTATAAACTCAACACCGTATTTTTTATAAAATATATCACCACTTCGTTTTAGTTGCTCTTGAGATTTTAGAGGGCTTACAAGAAGAGTTGTAGTTATTTTATTTTCTCCAAGCTCCAGAGCTTTTTTTGCACTAACTTCAAATCGTCTATCAAAACAAACCTCACATCTAGCACCTTTTTCAGGTTCATTTTCTAATCCTCTTACTGCCTGCATCCAAGCTTCAAAATCATATTCACCTTCAAGTAACTTTATACTAAGTTTTTTACATGAGCGCTCTACGTCAAGAAGTCTTAGTTGATATTCTGAATAAGGATGAATATTTGGATCATAAAAAAAAGCTGTTAGTTTCTCTTGAGGAAAGTCTTTTTGTAATTTTTCTAAAAAAAAGTGTGAGTCAACACTGCAACATATGTGAATTAAAATGTTATTTACCTTAATATTTAATGGCTGTAATTTTACACTAAATGTTATAAATATTAACATAAATCTAAAAGGATATATTAAATTTACTTATGTTATTATTTTCGGTTTATGTTAGTTGTTTAATAATTAAGGAGAGCTTTATGCTACCTAGAGAAAATAATTATGTTGGGTGTTCACATGAAAGTTATTGTGCCCTTGCTACAGAAATATGTGCTTCCAAAAATATTTGTAGAATGAAAGAAACCGATATAGAAGATATGCTTCTTATGAAGTGTATAAAAGAGAGAGTTCAAAGAGATAATGAGCGTGAAATACCAAAAAGTATGTACCCATAAAGGGTACAATATCTTATATATTATTTTGTTTCTAAAATTTCAATAGAATTAATTGCATCTTCACCTAAAATACTATCAAGAGTTGTAAAACTTTCTGTATCATCTTCTTCGATTGCACCAAAAACAGTATGAACACCATCTAAGTGAGGTGTTGGAACAAAAGTGATAAAAAATTGGCTTCCACCAGTATCTACTCCTGCATGAGCCATAGAGATAGTTCCTCTTGTATGCTTAGAAGTGTTAGTCGCAGTTTCACAAGCAATAGACCAATCAGGACCACCAACACCTGTTCCGTGAGGACAACCACCTTGTGCCATAAAACCTGGAATAACACGATGAAATTCAAGATCGCTATAAAAACCTGTATTTGCTAAATGTGCAAAATTTGCTACTGTATTTGGAGCTTCTTCTGGAAAAAGTTTAAGCCAAATATCACCCTTAGAAGTTGATACTTTTGCCCATTGAAGTTTATTTAACTCATCAGCACTTAAGTCATAATTTTTTAATTCTGTTTTACCAAACATTATATTTCCTTGTAAATAAAATAATTTT
>JAFLJV010000039.1 GCA_022712845.1 Sulfurimonas sp.
TTTAAAAAAATAGAAAAAGAGGGTATAAAAACTAATAAAGTAAAAAAAAATTTCATCGATGATACTTCAGAAGAAGAGTTTTAATGTTAAATTTAGAATCTATTCATAATTTAAAGCTTGAAGTTTATGAGCCATCTGACATATCAATAGAATTAAGTATAAAAAATTATCTTTTATTTAGTCAATTAAATGAAGAAATTTGTGCTTTTACTTGTGAGAGATACTTAGTAGAAGCAACTAATTTTTACTCAAAATTAGAAACAAAATATCCCTTTAAAATTCTTGATGAAGACTCATACGAAAGATTATATAATCGCTTTTTAGAACTACGCACAGATAAAGCAATAGTAAATATGCAAGAGGGTTCCAATGAAGAAATTGAAGATGAAGATATATCTTTAACAGATTTTTTAAGAACCTCTTCTGATATTTTAACCTCTGAAGAGTCAGCACCAATAATTAAATTTGTAAATGCTCTGTTTTACCAAGCAGTAAAAAAATGTGCATCAGATATTCATATAGAGATTCAAGAAAAACGTGGTGAAGTAAGATTTAGAGTAGATGGAATTCTTAGTAAAAATGTTGATTTAGACAAAAAAGTAGTAAGTCTTATAGTAAGTCGTATAAAAGTTATCTCAAATCTTGATATATCGGAAAAAAGAATTCCTCAAGATGGAAGAACACAAATAAAAATATCAGGAGAAACTCTAGATGTTCGTGTATCAGTTCTTCCAACTTTTTTTGGTGAGAGAGTTGTTATGAGACTTTTGATGCAAAGTTCACAAATACCTCAAATCAATGAGCTTGGATTTGGTAAAGAACTAGTAGATGGCATATATAATTTACTTCGTTCATCACATGGAATTATACTAGTAACTGGACCTACAGGGAGTGGTAAAACAACATCCCTACATTCATTTTTAAGAGAAGTTGAAACACCTGAAAAAAATCTTATTACTGTTGAAGATCCAGTTGAGTATAAATCAGATAATATATCTCAAATTCAAGTAAACGAAAAAGTTGGTTTAACTTTTGCATCTGCTCTTCGCTCCATACTTAGACAAGATCCAGATATTATAATGATAGGTGAAATTCGTGATGAAGAGACAGCTGCTATCGCTGTTCGTGCTGCTTTAACTGGTCACTTAGTATTTTCAACACTTCATACAAACTCGGCAGCTGCTACTATATCTAGACTTGCTGATATGAAAATAGAACCTTTTTTAATATCATCTTCACTTCTAGGAATACTTGCTCAAAGATTAGTTCGTATTTTATGTGAAGAGTGTAAAGATGAGGATAAAATTGCAGAAGATTTTGCACAAGATTATAATCTTCCTAAAGATGCGATAATTTATAAACCACATGGTTGTAAAGCATGCAATTATAGTGGTTATGTAGGTCGTTGCTCTGTTGGTGAACTTTTAATAATGAATGATAAAATAAAAAATTTACTAAAAGTTACTACAGATGAACACACTATAAAAACAACACTTGAAGATGATGGTTTAACAACAATATCTCAAGAACTAAGCAAGATATTATTAAAAGGTGAAACATCCTTAGATGAAGCGATTCGTGTCGGTCTGGAATATGCTTAGAGGTAAAAAAGGCTTTACTCTTATAGAAGTAATGGTTGCTGTAGTGATTATATCTACAGTTATTATGGCACTTTTAGTGATGCGTGGAAATAGTTCACATATGTTTATGAGCTTTTCAGATAAACTTGAACTAAACCAATATATATCATTTTTAATCTCAAATACTAAACCAAATGGTGATAATAATACTACAACAATTGAAAATATATTAAGTGATTTTGATATCAATGATGATTTAAGAAAAAAATTAAAAAATATCAAAGTAAAAATTATATATCAAGAACTCACTCAAATAGATTTAAATCAAGATAGTGATAATAATAATGAAAACAACTCTTCTAGTAAAATTTTTGAAATAAATAAAATGATATTAAAAACTGATAAAACTTCCACTTCTCTTTTAAGGTTAAATACTCAATGAGAAAAGCATTTACACTTATAGAGATGATGATCGCTATATCTATATTATCTATAATGATAATTTTTCTATATGAAAGCTATGCTTCACTAAATATATCAAATAAATTTTATAAAAAAGAGTTACATGATATAAAAAGTAAACAACTCAAAAAAAGAGTTTTGTATTTAGATTTTTCATTGGCTTTTTCAGGTAGTATAAAAACACTTAATCAAGATAATAAAATAGATATAATATTTTTGCAAAGTAAAAACTCTATGCATAAAAGATATAACCCATATATAGCATATATCATAAAGAATTCTAAACTATATAGACTGGAGTCATTACGTAAATTTAGCTTATTTCCATTGAGCATAGATACTAAATTTAGTGCAGAATATTTTGGAGAAATTGAAAATTTCAGAGTTTATAAATCAAAATTTGATGAATCTTATTTATTACATGTAAAATTTAAAAGTGAAAATGATATTTTATTAAAAATAAAAAGTTTTGAATAAACTTTAGTTACAATACTTCTTAATAGGTATTTTAGGAGCTAAAATGAAAAAATATAAATGTGTTTTTTGTGGTTGGATTTATGACCCACAAAAAGGTGATGAAAAAAATGGCATAGCACCTGGCACTGCATTTGAAGACTTACCTGACAATTGGCTTTGCCCTGGATGTGGCTCTGGCAAAGAATATTTCAACCCTGTAGATTAATTATTAGTTTAATTTATACTCAATTGGAACGTGAAGAATCAACCCTTTTTGGGGTTTTGGAAATTTACTAGAGAGATCCGTAATAGTCTTCATAGCAGCACGGCTTAACACTTCACTACTTGATTCTAAAATTTTAATATCATACACCTTACTATCTGATCCTAATTTAAATTTAACAAGAACTTGACCTGTTATATTTCTTTTTCTTGCACTTCTTGGATAATAAAGATTGTCTTTTAAAAGTTTAGATATTTCTTTTGTATTTACTTGAAGATAGTTTTTTGAAGATTCAGATTGCTGAGGTTTTTTATTAACTTTTTTTTGTACAACTTTTGGGTTAAGTATTTTTTTCTCAACACTCTTTTGTACAACTTTTGGGTTAACTACTTTTTTTACCACTTTTTTTTGTACTATTTTAGGCTCTCTCGGTTCTTTAAATATTCTTTTTTTAGTTGGTCTTTTATTTAGAAAAGTTAATTCTGCTGGAACTTCTTCAATAGCAAAATCAAAAATTTTCTTAGGCTCTAAGTTGTATTTTTTAGTCATTTTTGGTTTTGGTTTTTCTGTTTTTTTTATCTCTTTTGGTTTTTCAATTTCTTTTGGTTTTTCAATTTTTTCAATTATTTTTGATTTTGCTTCAACTTTTTCAATTTTTTTTGGCTCCTGAAGTTTTTCTACCTTTTTTTCTTGAACTGGCTGCGAAATAGTTTTTACTTGAGGTGGGAGTTGTATTTGTTCATCTTTTGGAGATGTAATAACATCAGAGAGTTTTAAATAGACTTTTTTATTTTGCTCTGTTTTTTTGCTTGATGTATAGTACTGCCATACCAACACTATAAGTATTATAGTAATACTATGAATAACAACTGATATTAAAAGTGAATTAGTGTATCTTATCATGGAGAAATAGTAACAAAAAAATTATTACTATTTCGTTAAAGTAATTATCTTAGTAGTTATATAGCTCTTTTAAACTCTGGATATGCTTCCAATCCACACTCATTAATATCCATACCTTCAAGTTGTTCATCATCTGTTGCTCTATATTTAGAGATTCTATTTATGCTATATAAAATAATAAAAGAAACACTAAAAACAAAAACCCCAATAAGTGCAACACCTTTTAGTTGAGCTAAAAATGAGATATCTTCAACAAAAATTCCAACTGCAAGTGTTCCCCAAATACCATTTACTAAATGAACTGAAAGTGCTCCAACTGGATCATCTAGTCTTAGCTTGTCAAATAAAGGGACAGCTAAAACAACTAATGCACCACCTATAGCACCTATTAAAATAGGAGTATACATATCATACAGATCTGGTCCTGCAGTTATAGAAACTAACCCACCTAATGCACCATTTAATATCATTGTAATATCAAGAAGTTTATATCTAAAGTACATGATAAGTCCAGCAATAATTGCACCTGCTAGTCCTGCTGTATTTGTATTCATAATTGTCTTAGCTACTAAATCAGCACTTTCAACAGAAGAGATTGAACCAACACTTCCACCATTAAATCCAAACCAACCTATCCATAAAAGAAGTGCTCCAAGAACAACAAGTGGAATATTTGAAGCTGGAATAACCCTTATCTTACCAGCTACATAACGACCTTTTCTTGAACCCATTATTATAATAGCAGCAAGTAAAGCCCAACCACCAGTAGAGTGGATAACAGTTGAACCTGCTAAATCATACATGTCAATATCTAGCATTGTACCTGCTAATAAGTCAGCACCCCAAGTAACATTTACAACAAGTGGGTAAATAATTGCACCCATAATTATTGTAAAAATAGCTAAAGGAATTATACGAACACGCTCACTTACACCACCGCTCATAATATTTACTGTTTTACCTACAAATGCCATTTGAAACATAAAAGCAGCCCAAATACTTTGAGTATCACTCTCCCAACCACCAAATGCTATTTCATAACCAACTAATAAAAATGCTAAAGAAGCAACAGCATAAATCATTACATTTATTGTAAGAACAGCAGATACATTTTTTGTACGAACAAGTCCTGCTTCAAGCATTGCAAAACCTGGAACCATAAATATGATTAGTACCATTGAAAAAAGAGTAAAGAAAGTATCGATGATATATTTAAAATCAGCTTCTAACATAAAAATATCCTTATAGAGTATTAATAAAGAAAATTATAGCTTAAAAAATGTGCAAGAAATAGAAATAGTGATTAAAATTTAATCACTATTTCTATGGGTAAGTTTTAATTATTTAGTTATTTTATATAAAAGTTGTCATAATGACACTAGCAAAGAGAAAGGATGTATTCCTTTTTCTTTGAATTAAATAGCTTCGTCGTTTATTTCACCAGTACGTATACGGATAATTTTTTCTACTTCACTAACAAAAATTTTACCATCTCCAATTTTACCAGTTCTAGCAGCTTCAACAATAGTATTTGTAACTTGTTCTACACTATCATCATTTACTACCATCTCCATTTTGATTTTTGGTAAAAAATCTACTACATATTCTGCACCACGATAAAGCTCACTATGACCTTTTTGACGGCCATAACCTTTAACTTCACTTACTGTCATACCTGTAATGCCCATCTCTGCTAAAGCATCCTTAACATCTTCTAGTTTAAAAGGTTTTATAACAGCTTCTATTTTTTTCATAATTTCTCCACAAAATATAATTTATAATCTCTAAAATTATAGCCATATAAATTACTAAAATCAAACTTATAGAGTATAAAGTGGCACTGCTAAAAGTTTATTTAACTTATAGCTTAACTGATTAAAATTTATACAATTATATGCCTTTAAATATATAGTTTAAGATATAATTTATCTTTTTTAAAAGGAGTAAATTTATGAAAAATAAATTTTTAGTGATTGTAGCTTTTTTATTGATACCTCTTATAGCTTCTGCTGATGAGTTAAATTCAGGTGACACGGCTTGGATGCTGGTAGCCACTGCTTTTGTAATGTTAATGACACCAGCTGGTTTGGCGCTGTTTTATGGTGGAATGACACGAAGTAAAAATGTATTAAATACTATGGGGATGAGTCTTATCGCTTTTGCTGTAGGAACTTTAGTTTGGGTTCTCGCAGGTTATTCAATCGCCTTTGGTGAGGGTGATTTTTTTGGAACTGGGAAAATTCTTTTAGCTGGAGTTACTGATAAAAGTTTAGTGGGAACAATACCTGAATTACTTTTTGTAGCATTTCAGGGAACATTTGCAGCTATCGCTGTAGCTATTGCTAGTGGATCTATGATAGAAAGAGTTAAGTTTTCAACTTTTTCTATTTTTGTAGCTTTATGGATTCTATTTGTTTATGCGCCAATTGCACACTGGGCATGGGGTGGTGGAGAGACATTAAACTTTGGTGAAATGGATTTTGCAGGTGGTACAGTTGTACACATCAATGCAGGTGTTGCAGGTCTTGTAGTAGCTATGATATTGGGAAGAAGAAAAGGGTATGGTACATCAGCGATGAAACCATTTTCTCCAGTACTCGCTGTACTTGGTGCGGTATTGTTATGGTTTGGTTGGTTTGGTTTTAATGCTGGATCACAAATTGCAGCTGATGGAATAGCAGGTAATGCCTTCCTTATTACTAATGTTGCTGCAGCACTTGGTGTGATTGGTTGGTTAGTAGCTGAGTATATTGTATATAAAACGCCTACATTAATTGGTGGTGCCTCTGGTGCTATTGCAGGTTTAGTTGCAATTACTCCTGCAAGTGGTTCTGCTGGTCTTACTGGTGCTCTTGTTATTGGTTTTATTGGTGGTATTATCGGTTTTATCGGGGTATTTAAATTTAAAAAGATGTTCAAGGTAGATGATTCTCTGGATGCATTCTGGATACATGGTCTCGTTGGTATATGGGGTTCAATCGCAACAGCTATATTTATTGCTCCATATTTTACTGCAGCCGATTATAGTATGTCTGCTCAATTATTAGCACAAATCAAAGCAATTGCTTTAACTATTGTATATAGCGGTATTGTAACAGCTATTGTCTTTTATATTGCATCAGCAATAACTGGTGGTGGTAGAGTTGATGAAGAAACGGAACAACGTGGTCTTGATGAAGTTGTTCATGGTGAATCAGGAATGAATCTTTAATGGTTTACTCCTGAATAAGTAAGTGGGCATAAATAACTTCATAAATAACAACATTTAAAAGGTTTAGATTCAAGTTCAACGTAGAAGATGAATCTTTTAAATATTGCCCGTAGGGTGAGAAGATAAGCTACAATCTACTTCGTTAAAAATCCTTGTACCCAAAAGGGGTATAGCAAAAGCTATTAATAGCTCCTGCGTATTTTTGCCTTGTATCTTATAGCTTCTCTTCTCATTAGTTATGAAGTTATTTATGCCCACTTACTTAATATGAGGAAAAAAGATGGAAAAAAAATTTAGAACCGAAGGTGCCGAGGAGAGAATTAAAAAAGTTGCAATTTATACATTCGTTATCGCAATTATTTTTTTTATCTATTTAGTTTATCTTTCTAAGGCATTTTCATATTTGTCAAAAGACCCAAAAGCATGTATTAATTGTCATGTGATGAATACTCAGTATGCAACTTGGCAACGTAGTTCACATGCTCGTGATGTTACATGTATTGAGTGTCATTTGCCAACAGATGGTGTAATTAATAAATATATAGCAAAATCTGTAGATGGATGGAACCATACCGTAGCATTTACTTTTGATACTTACGATAACACAATGAAAATAAGTGAATATGGAGCAAGTCGTGTTCAAAAAAACTGTATCTCTTGTCATAAAAGCATAGTGTCAACATTGACTAGTAACGCAAATAAATACCATAATTTTGATGATGAAAACATTGAAAATGGGCGAAAATGTTGGTCTTGTCATAAAGAAGTCCCACATGGAAAGGTTAGATCTCTAACAACCACACCTGATAACTTAAGTGTTAAAGAAATAAAATAAAAAGGAAAATTAGATGAATATGATGTACAAATTGATACTAACAGCGGCTATTATTGCTATTGGCGCTATGACACTACTAGCAGGTAGTATAAACAATAAAGAAGCACAGCGAATAGCATTAGCAACTGCACCAATAGTTCAAGAAGCGATTCAACATAAAAATGAAGAGTGGGAAAAATATTATCCTCGCCAATATAGTTCATGGAAAAAGACTAAAGATGGAGATGAGCTATTAGATATGCTTAAAGAGAAACCACAACTTTCTGTTTTATGGGCTGGATATGGATTTTCAAAGGATTATAATGCTCCTCGTGGACATTATTATGCGATTCAAGACAATGTAAATAGTCTTAGAACAGGTGCTCCAACTGATGAAGAAACAGGACCTATGCCTACAGCATGTTGGACTTGTAAGTCAACGGATGTTCCTAGAATTCAAGAGAGAGATGGAGAATTAGAATACTTTACAGGAAAATGGGCAAAGTATGGTAATGAAATTGTAAACTCAATTGGTTGTGCTAATTGTCATTCAAATGAAACAGCTCAATTAACAGTAAGAGTCCCTCATCTAAACAAAGGCTTACAAGCAGCAGGATTACCAACATTTGAAGACTCAACTCATCAAGAAAAAAGAAATTTAGTTTGTGCACAATGTCATAGTGAGTACTATTTCAAAAAAACAAAATGGACTGATAAAAACGGAAATGATAAAATTGCTAATGTTGTTACTTATCCTTGGGCAAATGGATTAACTGTTGAAGGTATGGAACAATATTATGATGATGAGAATTTTACAGATTGGACACATAAAATCTCAAAAACAAAAATGCTAAAAGCACAACACCCTGGATATGAGTTATTTAAAACAGGTATCCATGCTCAAAAAGGAGTTTCGTGTGCAGATTGCCATATGCCATATACTCAAGAAGGTTCTGTAAAATACTCTGATCATCAACTACAAAACCCGCTAGAGACTATGGATAGATCTTGTATGCCATGTCACAGAGAGAGTGAAAAGAAACTCAAAAGTATAGTTCATAGAAAATTTGAAAGAAAAGAACAACTTCATGACTTAACGATGGATAATTTAGCTAAAGCACACCTTGAGACTGCAAAAGCTATGGAAGCTGGAGCTAAAGATTCAGAGCTTGAAGCTGTAAGGGCAGATATTCGTTCAGCTCAATGGAAATGGGATTATGCAGTTGCATCACACCCAGGATTTTTCCATGCACCAGAAGAGACTTTACGAATCCTAAGTGTTGCAAATGAGACAGCGATGCAAGCGAGACTTAAGCTAGTATCTATATTAGCAGAGCATAATGTAAAAAGATATATTGCGCCAGATTTCTCATCAAAAGAAAAAGCACAAAAAATTGCAGGTGTTCCTTTTAAGAAATTGGTTGATGAAAAATTAAAGTTTAAAGCTACACTAGAAAAGGAGTGGTATGAACAAGCTGAGAAAAACTACAATTTAAATGCAAAAAAATCTCGTGTTGGATTAGATGATGCTGAGACAGCATATTCTAAATAACAATATTCTTATAATTTCAAGTACTTAATATAAAAGTACTTGATTTTAAATCTTAATCCTGAAAAGTTTCCTTTAATGTATAAAATAATAAGCTCTCACAAAACGATGATATTCTTATTGTCTATTTTAGCAGTAGGTGCTGCAATTGGTACCTTTATTGAAAATGATTTTGGTTCACTTAGAGCAAAAGAATTAGTTTTTCATGCGTTATGGTATCAAATAACCCTATTACTTGCCTCATTTAATCTTATTGCCATAATAGAAAAAACAAAAATGTATCGCATTAAAGCAAGAACAATTTTTCATCTCTCTTTTGTTATTATCTTGTTTGGAGCTACAATTACTCATTATTTTGGATTTGAGGGAACGATGCATATTAGAGAAGGGGAACAATCTAATATTGTGATGCTTGGGGAGGAAAAAATAGAGTTAGATTTTTATTTAGCTTTAAAAGAGTTTACTCTCACTAGATATCCAGGAAGTAGATCTCCATCAGAATTTTTTTCAGATGTAAGAGTTATAGATATACTAAATAATAAAGAATTTGATAAAGAAATTTATATGAATCATACACTTATATATGGGGGATATAAATTTTTCCAAACATCTTATGATAGTGATGAAAAGGGAACAAAACTCACTGTCAACAAAGATCCTGGTGTTGAGATAACATATATTGGCTATTTTTTACTATTTTTAGGGCTTATTTTAAACCTCTTTGATAAAAAATCACGATTTCAATTTTTAATTTCTAAAATAAAAAAAATGCCTATAGCTCTTTTTCTTCTTTCCTTTGGATTGTTTTTTTCCCATACACCAGTTCATGCTAGCCCCTACATACAAAGTTATCTTAAAGAACATCAAAATAATTCTAAAGAACTTGCAAAAGATTTTGGAACTTTAGTAGTACAAGACCCGATGGGACGAATGAAACCACTCGATACACAAAATCGTGAAGTTCTTAATAAGTTAACAGGTAAAAGCTCATGGAGAGGCATGAGTGCAAATCAAGTTATACTCGGGATGTTTTCACGACCAGAATTATGGAAAAAGGTTGAAATTATAGGTATTAAAACACCTAAACTTAAAGCTCTTATAGGTATTGATAAAGAGCAAAAACTTGCAAAATTTACTGATTTTTTTAATGAAAAAGGAGATTATAAATTAAGTAAAGAAGTGGAAGATGCAAATCAGCTTGTTCCTTCAAAAAGAGGTACATTTGAGCGAGATGTTATAAAAGTTGATGAGCGTCTAAACATTGCCTTTATGTCATATAGAGGTGTACTTTTAACAATCTTTCCTTTGCCAAACAATGAACGAGATAAGTGGATAGATTTTAAAACAATGTTTGCTTCTGTTGATAATAGCAAATTAAAAAGAGAGACAAGTCGTTTGCTTGATGCTTGTTTCAACAGAAATTACAATAAGGGATTTTCATATATAGAGACTATCAGGGATTATCAAAAAGAGTTTGGAGATTCAGTTATGCCAACAAAACAAAAACTCCATATTGAAGCTTGGTATAACCAAACCAATCTCTTCTTTAAACTCTCTATAAGTTATCTTCTTTTTGGTTTAGCACTACTTATTTATAGTTTTATTTCTATTTTTAATAATAAACTTATTCATAATAAAATCAAACTTACCATAAACACCATAACAGTTGCTTTTTTTATACTACATACTTTAGGCGTAGCTATTCGTTGGTATATAGGTGGTTATGCTCCTATATCTAATACCTATGAAACTATGATTTATATCTCTTACACTGCAATTTTAGCTTCATTGATATTTTTGAGAAAATCAATAATTGCTACAGCTGCTTCATTTATTATGGCTGGTATTTTTATATTTGGAGCATATTTGGGAGATATAGACCCTCAAATAACAAATTTGGTTCCTGTTTTAAAGTCTTATTGGTTAAGTATCCATGTCTCCGTAATTACTGCAAGTTATGGTTTTTTTGGAGTTGGAGCTATTTTAGGAATTATTACTCTTTTTTTATTTATTTTACGCAATAATAAATCTCCTCATATTGATACACATATTAAAAATATTACTTATATAAACGAGGTGCTTTTAATACTAGGACTAACTCTTTTGGTTATTGGTAATTTTTTAGGTGCAATATGGGCAAATGAATCGTGGGGACGCTATTGGGGTTGGGACCCTAAAGAAACATGGGCATATATATCTATTATAGTATATGTAATAGTTCTTCATATAAGGCTTCTTAAAAAAATATACTCACCATATCTTTTTGCTGCATTATCTGTTATCTCTTTTTTCTCTATACTTATGACCTATTTTGGAGTAAATTTTTATTTAGCGGGTATGCATTCTTATGCTACAGGAGATCCTATACCAATTCCAACATGGGTTTATGTTATAACAATTATGGTATTTAGTATCATCCTTATTGCTTATCCAAAGCATAAATTAATTTCAAAGGAAAAATCATGAAAAATATCTATAAGTACACTTTAATTTCAATACTTTTAATATTGAATCTTGAGGCTGCAACACCTCAAAATAATGACGCTTTAAAACCTTTTTATCAAGGAGAAGTAGTAAGTATAAAACAAGGTGGATCATACATTTATATGGAAGTTAAAGAAAAGACGCATAAAACTTTTTGGATAGCAACTACTAATGCCGATGTAAAAATAGGTGATTTTGTTCGTTTCCAAAAAGAGGTTGTAGCGAAAAACTTTAAAAGCAAAGCACTAGATAGAGTTTTTAAAGAGTTAATGTTTGCATCTAATTTACAATATCGAGTTAAAGAATGATTTTAAAGGTTTTCACATACTTGCGTATGTGGAATTGGTAAATATTTAAAACTTAAATAGCTTCTGTATCAGTTTCACCAGTACGGATACGGATAATTTGTTCAACTTCACTTACAAAGATTTTACCATCACCAATCTTACCAGTACGAGCAGCTTCAACAATTGTAGATGTTACTTGATTTACATCTTTATCGTCAACAATCATCTCCATCTTAATTTTTGGTAAAAAATCAACTACATACTCAGCACCACGATAAAGTTCACTATGCCCTTTTTGACGACCATAACCTTTTACTTCACTTACAGTCATACCTGTAATTCCAACCTCTGCTAATGCATCTTTTACATCTTCTAGTTTAAAAGGTTTTATAACAGCTTCTATTTTTTTCATAATTTCTCCATAAAAGAATTTCTAATAATTATATCATATAATTAATATCTCTAACAAACTTCGTTAGAAAGTCTTTAAAGCGCACTTTCTATCGAAGAAGACTCAGTGTTAGCGTAGAGTAAGGAATTTCATTCCTTATTCGTTAACATTATAAATTGAATCCACGCTCACCATGTGTTGATTCATCAAGACCCATTTGCTCATCATCAGAATCAACTCTTTTTCCACCAGTAATAGCTACAGCAATGTAATAAACGATTATTGTACCAACAAGAGTAAAAAGACCTACAACTAATACTGATTCAAGTTGAACCATGATTTGTCCTAATCTATCTCCACTCTCTTTAAGTGGTCCATCCCATAATAAGTCATTATCTTTTAATGCGAAGAAACCAGTTGCTAATGCACCCCAGAGACCAGCTAAAAAGTGAACTCCAAATGCATCTAAAGAATCATCAAATCCAAGTTTTTTCTTAAATACAGTAACACCATAAAATGCAAACACTGAACCAATAGCACCAATTAAAAAAGCTCCACTCACATCAACAAAACCAGCTGCTGGTGTAATTGAAACAAGACCAGCAATTGCACCAGTTGCAGCACCTAGAAGTGTAGGTTTTTTGTAAACGAACCACTCAAGACCTACCCAAATAATAGTAGCGATAGACGCTGAGATTGTTGTTGTCATATAAGCTAAACCAGCTATTTCGTTTGCACCAAATGCAGATCCACCATTAAATCCATACCAACCAAACCATAGTAATGCTGCACCAACAGCAGTTAGTATCACAGAAGCAGGTTTCATTGCAGTTTTTGGATAACCCATACGCTTACCAACTAATACTGCAAGAACTAAACCTGCAAGACCACCATTCATATGTACAACAGTACCACCAGCAAAATCTAAAGTACCATCATCAAATAATAGTGCTCCATCTCCACCCCATACCATATGTGCAATTGGTGCATATACAACTACACCCCAAATTGCAACAAATACAACCCAAGTTGAAAATTTAATACGCTCAATAACTGCACCAGCTACAATGGCAACTGTAATAGCAGCAAAAGTACCTTGAAAAACAATAAACACATAAGTAGGATAAGTTCCACTTAAATCATTCCATGCAATTCCATTTAAGAATATATGAGAAAAGCCTCCAATAACTGTTTGCATTGAAGCAGATTCTGCTGTACCAAATGCGATTGAATAACCAATAGCTATCCACATTACAAATGCAATAACGAAAGCTAAAAAAACCATCGCGTAAGTATTAAGTATGTTTTTAGAACGCGTCATACCACCATAAAATAATGCAAGTCCAGCTGGTGTCATCAAAAGCACAAGTGCTGTTGAGATTAACATCCAAGCTGTATCTCCAGTATTTAAAGCATCCTCTGCAAATGCCATTGTAGGCAATGCTAATAATGCAAGAAAAAATCTTTTCATTTAATATCCTTAATTTTTAAACTTTTTAATTATATATCTAAAAAACAATTTATTAATCAAAATAATGATTAATTTTTAATCAATACAATTTTTATATTAATCTTATCTGCAACTCTTTTTCACATATTAAAAATTCTTATTTTTTTTTAGAAATTTTGCGATTATATTAAGGCTTTATTAGATAATATAAATAATTAATTTTAAAGCTAGGTGTTTATATGAGCGATTTGCTAAATAACGATGATATACAAACTATTAATATAGAAGAGACCCTTCAAAATAGCTACCTTGATTATTCTATGAGTGTAATTGTAGGTCGTGCACTTCCTGATGTTCGTGATGGATTAAAACCAGTTCACAGAAGAATTCTATACGCTATGGATAAACTAAATCTTTCTCATGGTTCAAAGTACAAAAAATCAGCTCGTATAGTTGGTGATGTAATTGGTCAGTACCATCCACATGGTGACAACTCTGTTTATGATGCACTTGTTCGTATGGCTCAAGATTTCTCAATGCGTATGGAGTTAGTTGATGGTCAAGGAAACTTCGGTTCTGTTGATGGTGATTCTGCGGCGGCAATGAGATATACAGAAGCTCGTATGACTAAGTATGCTGGTGAACTTCTTAAAGATTTAGATAAAAACACAGTAAACATGACAGATAACTACGATGGTACTACAAAAGAACCAGATGTTATGCCAACTCGTGTTCCAAATTTACTTATAAACGGCTCTTCAGGTATAGCTGTTGGTATGGCAACAAATATTCCACCTCATAACCCAAGAGAGATTATAAATGGGCTTAAAGCTCTTCTAGCAAACCCTAATATAGAACTACCTGAAATTATGGAGCATATAAAAGCACCTGATTTTCCAACTGGTGGTATTATCTTTGGTAAACAAGGGATAACTGACGCTTATGAGTGTGGTCGTGGTCGTATTAAAGTGCGTGCTAAAACTCATATAGAGCAAAAAGTAAAAAAAG
>JAFLJV010000245.1 GCA_022712845.1 Sulfurimonas sp.
TACGAGTTCTTTCACCAACACCAGCAAATACAGATAAACCATCATGGCCCATTGCAACATTGTGAATAAGCTCCATGATAATAACTGTTTTACCAACACCAGCACCACCGAATAGTCCAACTTTACCACCCTTAGAGTAAGGAGCAAGTAAATCAACAACTTTGATACCTGTTTCAAACATCTCAGTAGTAGTTGACTGATCAACTAGTGGTGGAGGTGCACGGTGAATAGACCATTCAGGTGCATCTGTGATTTGCTCACCACCATCAATAGGCTCACCAATTACATTAAAGATACGTCCTAAAACTTTATCTCCAACTGGAACTTTAATAGGAGCACCGGTAGCAGTAGCATCCATACCACGAACTAAACCTTCACTCATATCCATTGCAATCGTTCTTACACGACCATCACCTAAGTGAGCTGCAACTTCAAGTACTAAACGAGTTTCATTACCTTCTACACTTACTTTAACTTCAATTGCTTCATTGATTACTGGAAGATAACCATCAAAATCAACATCAACAACCGGACCCATAACCTGGCTTATTTTACCAATCATATTTTTCTCCATTATTTCATAGACTCCACACCACTTATAATTTCTATAAGTTCTGTAGTAATAGCTGCTTGTCTTGCTTTATTAAATTTAACATTTAATGTTTTAACCATATCTTTTGCATTATTTGTTGCTGTATCCATCGCTTGCATCCTTGCACTATGCTCAGCCGCAACTGAATCAATAAGTGCATAATACATAGCGTATTGTACATATCTATTAACTAAAGAATCTAACATTTTTTCATCATCTTCAGCTTCAATTTCAAGCATTGATTTTTGCTCTTCATTACAATCAAACTGTTCTGTATCTACTGGTAGTAATTTACTAACATGTAACTCCTGAGTCATCATGTTCTTAAAACCATTATAAACAATTTGAAGACCATCAATTTTTCCATCTTTAAAATCTTCAATAGAAGCTTCGATGAATTTATCTGCTCTTTCTTTATCTGGCTTAGAACTTAAATCAATAACTGAATCAAAAAGCTCAACCTCGTTATATTTAAAAAATTCTATACCTTTTTTACCGATACCACGTAAACGTACTTTTATATCTTTTTCTTTATACTCTGCTAATAACCTTTTAACAGCTTTAATAGTTTGAATATTAAAACCACCACATAAACCTTTATCTGCAGTTACAAAAACAACATCAACAGTTTTTGGAGTTTCAATCTCTGTAAAACAGCGATTATCAATACCACCAACCTTGTTGCATTTTATACGTCCAGCTATTTCGGCAATTACCTGATTCATTTTTGCAGCATATAGACGTGAGCGTCTAGCTAACTCCTCAGCACGACGAAGTTTTGCAGTTGATACAAGTTTCATCGCACGAGTTGTCTTTTGAGTATTACTAACACTCTTAATCTGTCTTTGAATATCTTTCAAGTTTGCCATTGAATAATCCTTAAGCTACTACAAAAGAAGCTTTAAATTCTTCAAGTGCTTTTAGCATTATTGCTTTAGTATCATCATCTACCTTAGAAGCACTTCTAATATTCTCAAAAATTTGAGGATATGATGCTTCAATAAATGGATATAGTTCAGCTTCAAAACGAACAACATTTGATGGAGCGAAATCATCTAGAAATCCTTCATTACCAGCAAAAATAATTACAACTTGTTTTTCAGCTGAAAGTGGAGAGAAAGGTCCTTGTTTTAGAACTTCTACCATTCTTTGTCCACGCTCTAGTTGATTACGAGATGTTTCATCAAGATCAGATGCAAACTGAGCAAATGCTTGAAGTTCACGATACTGAGCAAGGTCAAGTCTTAAGGTACCAGCAACTTGCTTAGTAGCTTTAATTTGAGCAGCACCACCAACACGAGATACTGAAAGACCAACATTAATCGCTGGACGAACACCTGAATTAAATAAATCTGTTTCAAGAAAAATTTGACCATCAGTAATAGAGATAACATTAGTTGGAATATATGCCGCAACATCACCAGCTTGTGTTTCAATAATTGGAAGTGCAGTTAATGAACCAGCACCTTTTTCATCAGAAAGTTTTGCAGCTCTCTCAAGAAGACGAGAGTGAATATAAAAAACATCACCTGGATATGCTTCACGACCTGGAGGACGACGAAGGATAAGTGACATTTCACGATATGCAACTGCATGCTTAGAAAGATCGTCATATACAATTAAACCATGTCTTGCATTATCACGGAAGTATTCACCCATAGTAACACCAGTATATGGAGCTAAAAATTGAAGTGCAGCAGCTTCAGCAGCTGTTGAAGATACAACAATTGTATACTCCATTGCACCATGATCTTCTAAACGACGAACAATTTGAGCAACTGTTGATTCTTTTTGACCGATTGCAACATAAATACAAACAACACCATTACCTTTTTGATTAATAATAGTATCGATTGCGATAGTTGTTTTACCAGTTTGTCTATCACCAATAATAAGCTCTCTTTGACCTCTACCAATTGGAACTAAAGCATCAATAGCTTTAATACCTGTTGCTAATGGTTCATGAACAGATTTTCTATCCATAATTCCAGGTGCTTTTTCCTCTACAAAACGACTCTCTGTAGTCTCAATTGGACCTTTACCATCTATTGGCTCACCAAGTGCATTTACAACACGACCTAACAATGCATCACCGACAGGAACTTTAAGAAGTTTACTAAGTCTTTTAACAGACATACCTTCTCTTAATTGATTTCCAGAACCTAGAATAACTATACCTACTACACTCTCTTCAAGGTTCATTACTAAACCTTGAGTACCCTCATCAAACTCTACCATCTCTCCTGCCATAACATTACTAAGTCCGTAAACTTGTGCAACACCATCAGCATAAGAAACAATTTTACCTGTTTCATTAATATCAACACTTAATTCAAAGTTGTCAATACGTTCTTTAATTATTGAGCTGATTTCATCAGCTTGAATTTTTGCTACCACTAT
>JAFLJV010000247.1 GCA_022712845.1 Sulfurimonas sp.
AGCAGTAAAAATTGTTGGAATGATTCATGGTGTATTATTTATAATATTTTTATACCTTGGTGTTAAGGCTTGGATAACTGCAAAATGGTCCCTATATCAAACTATAATATTTTTTATAGCTTCTCTACTTCCATTTGGAACCTTTTTTACAAAAAATAAAATAAAATCTTATGAATAATAAAAGTATAATTTTGATAGAATCATTTATTATAATTAAAAATATAAGGAATCTTTACACATGATTGCTGGAATGTACGAACAAGATTTTATAGCATATATGATTTTTGGATTAATTCTTAATTTTTCTTTTTCAATATTTTTTGGTGTTTATCTTAGTAAAAATATTGGTATGCAAGAAATGATAGAGTCTAAAGGTGATAAAGAACAATCATTTCTTATTAGCGTAAGTCTATTTATCCCTTTTGCAAAAATGCTTATCACTCTTTATAGGGTTACTATTTTACAACTATATTTTCTTAATAAAGGTTATTCTCATAAAGAATTTTGGGTCTATATGACCACAAGTCGTGCATAAATGAAAGAGTTTAAGTTAAAACTTATACTTACTATTTTAACTGGTGTAGTTTTTTCATTTATATTTATATTACTCGCTTTTGTCTTACCAATAAATAGTTACAAAGTATTTTCAGAAAAAAAATCTGCCAATATACTGGAAGAAGTTTCCAGATCTATGAATAAATAATCTTAAAGAGAATTTTTAACTTGTATTAAATTCATTGTTTCATATGCACAAAGCGGATTTAATTTTACAGCTGATATCTCTAAAGCTTTAACACAAATTCTTAAATAATCTAAATCTTCCTCTTTCATTAACTCTTCTAATAATATCTTTGCATCTTTAATTCTAAGGTTTCTAGCAACACCTAAATTTTTATGAGCTAAATCTCTAATTTTTGAATAATCTAAACCTACATTTTCATATTCTGCTTGTTTTAATTCTTGAATATATTTATAAAAAGTTATTTTAGATTTTAAAATTTGAATCACATAATCTTCAAGAAGTTGATTTATAACATCTTTATCAAGACAAAGTTCGTCTATAGCTTCATTAATATTATGATTATAATGTGACACTTTTAATTGATTAAGATTATTTTTAAGAAAAGTGTCTCCCTCATTTAAAAGAGTATCTATGGAGCATCGTAGCTCAGCGTTTACAGGTTTTCTTTTATTATCATAAAAATTTTTCATAAAATAAGTATATCATAATAATATTATACAAATTACAAATAATATTAAAAAATCTTATATTTTTAACGGATGTTATAAAACATCCGTTATTTATACATTTAAATTGCTTTAGAAATAATTCTATTTAATCTTGAAATAAAGCCAGCTGTATCAGTTAGTTCAATACCATCGTATAATTTTGCTTGATCTAACAACACATGAGCAGCATCATTAACAAGATTTTGATCAACAGAATCTTTTAATTTAATAATAAGTTCATGTTTTGGATTGATTTGTAAAATTGGTGCTGGAGCTGGTGCATCAGTATCTTGTCCCATTTGTTTCATCATTTGAGCCATCATATAAGCTGGATCTTCTTTATCTTCTTTTAGTTTAACTGGAGAATCAACAAGATCAGATGTAGTCTCAACTGATTTTACAACATCACCAAGTGCGTCTTTAAACTCTTTTGCTAAACCTTCATAAGTTTTTGCAACTTCTTTTTCAGCTTTTTTCTCTTCTTCAGTTTCTTCAAATTTTGCATCAGCAACTTGAACTAATTTAAAATCTTTATATTCAGTTACCATTGGAAAAATTATAGTGTCAACTTCTTCATTTAAAACAAGAACATTTATACCTTTTGCTTTAAATCTCTCTAAAGAAGGTGAATTTTTAAGCATTGAAAGTGAAGCTTTACCAGTGATATAATATATCTCTTTTTTCTCTTCATCAATATTTTTAACAAAATCTTCAATCATAACTGTTTCATCAGAGTTAATTGTATTAAATTGCATTAACTCTAAAATTTTCTCACGATTATCGAAATCATTATAAAGACCCTCTTTTAACACATTTCCAAATTCAGCATAAAAAGTGTTATATTTTTCTTTATCTTTTTTAGCCATTTTAGAAAGCTCTGAAAGTACTTTTTTAACAGATGTTTTTTTGATTTTATCCATAGTTGGATTTGATTGTAAAATCTCACGAGATACATTTAATGGTAAATCTTTAGAATCAATCACACCGCGTAAAAATCTTAAATAAGTTGGCATCAACTCTTTTTCATCATCAGTGATAAATACACGGTTGATGTAAAGTTTAATTCCTGTTTGATAATCAACACGAAACATATCCATAGGAGCTTTTGAAGGTATATAAAAAAGTGTAGTATATTCAACTGCACCCTCAGCTTTGTTATGAATCCAACTTAATGGCTCTTCTGATGAGTGAGCGATAGAGCTATAAAAATCTTTATATTCATCATCAGTTACATCTTTTTTAGCAATAGTCCAAAGTGCATTTGCTTTGTTAATTTGCTCATTTACGATATCTGTTCTACTTGGCTCAATCTCTTTGTCATCATCATCTTTAACTGCTGCTACAAAGTTTTCTTTATCCATAAAAATAGGAAAAGGGATATGATTAGAGTATTTTTTAATTATGCTATCAACTCTATGAGCTTCTAAAAATTCACTCTCATCATCTTTTAAATGCATAACAATAGTAGTTCCATGACCTTCTGTTGTAGCTTCTTCTAATTCAAAAGAACCATCACCAGTACTAGTCCATAAAAATGCTTCACTTTCGCCAGCTTTTTTAGTTGTTACTTCAACTTTATCAGCAACCATAAAACAAGCATAAAAACCAACACCAAACTGACCAATAAGGTTAGAATCTTCTTTTTGATCACCAGTTAAATTTTCTAAAAATGCTTTAGTACCTGATTTTGCGATAGTACCAAGATTATTCATTAAATCTTCTTCGTTCATTCCGATACCAGAATCTTTGATAGTTAATGTTTTAGCTTCACTATCAGCAATAATATCTATACGTGGTGCAAAAATTACATCTTTATATTTGTCATCTGTAAGAACTAACATATTTAACTTATCAAGTGCATCTGATGCATTTGAAACTAACTCACGAAGAAAAATCTCTTTATTTGAATAGAGTGAGTGAATCATTAAGTTTAGTATTTGATTTGCTTCTGTTTGAAACTGATGTTTTGCCATTTTGTGTATCCTGTTATTTAAATAATTTTTATAAGTTTAGCAAAAAAAGGTTAATAATGAAATAGCTATCAAGTTACATGAGTCTATATGACTAAATATAGTTTAGTCGATATCTTGTTTAAGGTGTTTTTGCTACAATATTCAAATGCAAAATGATTTTATAGATATGATAGAACCAACTCCAGTATTAAAATCTAAAAAATGTAAAATAATCTCACTTATATTAAATCTATTTTTACAATACTCCATTTATATACTAGGCTTAATAACTTGGTTTTTATATGATTATTTTATAGCTGGAGCAATTTTTTTATTAAGTTATATCGTAATTGGCATAATACGAGCAAAATTAAGAAATAGTGTTATTCCAGCAAAACAGAGAGAGTATCATTATAACGATAAAAGTATAGCGGATTGGTATACAGCAAAAGAGTTATGTTATGAAAATGAAAATGAAAATGAAAATTTACCAGAGAAAGAAGTTAAATGAAAACAATAACTTTACTAATATCTCTTATTTTATTTACTGGATGTATTTATGAAAGTAGTACGGGAGTTGGTTCTGTTGGTGTTGAGAGAAAACAACTTCTTTTAGTCTCATCAGAGATTATGAATGAAGGTGCTATAAGTGCATATACAAAAATACTCCAAGAAGCGAAAAAAAAAGATATTTTAAATAAAGATAAAAAACAATTATCTCGTCTTAGAACTATATCATCTCGTCTTATTAAACAAACATATATTTTTAGAAAAGATGCTCCAGATTGGAAATGGGAAGTAAATTTAATCACTTCAGATGCTTTAAATGCTTGGTGTATGCCTGGTGGAAAAATTGTATTTTATACAGGCATTATTGATAAACTAGAGTTAAGTGAAGATGAAATAGCAGCTATTATGGGACACGAAATAGCTCACGCTTTAAGAGAACATGCAAGAGAAAGAAGTTCACAAGGAATGTTAACTCAAAGTGCATTTGGACTGAGTGCTCAACTTTTAGGAATAGATACAAAAGCAGTAGATTTGGCATCATGGGTAACAAATGTAGCTATCTTACTTCCAAATAACCGTTTTCAAGAAACAGAATCAGATCGCATTGGAGTTGAGCTTTCAGCTAGAGCAGGATACAATCCTCATGCAGCAGTTAATGTTTGGAAAAAAATGAAAAAAATCTCAAATAAAAATCCACCTGAATTTTTAAGTACTCATCCATCACATGACACACGCATAGATGATTTACAAATCTATGCAAAGCGTGTTAAAAATTTATATAAAACTAAAAATTAAATCTATAATAATTTAACTTAACAATCCAGCTTCAATAGGTTTAAAACCACCAGTAAGATATTCAGGGTTTTGTATTCCATAGATTTTATATAGCGTAGCTGCTATACTATATGGCTCAAACCAATATGAATCATCTTTTGGTTTAAGAAAAAGCCTATTTATTTCACCAGTTTTTTCTAGTTTTGTTTCACCAACTACTCCAACATAATTAAAATAATTTTTTCCACCAAAAAGATAAAAATTTTGTAAATTACCATGGTCCCAACCAAGTGAACTATTTAAGTTTACATTTCTTCCAAAATCACCCCAAACCATAATATTAATATTGTTTTCTTTACCTTCTGCTTTTATATGTTCAAGTGCTACCTTCAGTGTTTCAAAAAGATCATTCATTCTAGTTCTATAATCTAATGCATCACTATGATCATCCCAACCACCAAGACCACCACTTCCTAATGAAATCATTTTTGTATCTGCATTATTAGATAAGATTTTTATTGCATTACCAAGTCTTTTAGCTATAGTATTGTTTGGGTATTCTATACCATCTGGAATAGCTACACTTTTTAAAGAACTTATAAAAGCATCCAGTTCAACACGCTTAGAAAAACCATCTTTAATTTTACCTTCACTATTTATAGATTGTGCAAGTGCATCCATATCAGCATCAATTACTGGGAGATTACTACTATAGTTATCTTGGGCACGCTCATCCCTATTATAGTAATACCATGAATTAAGACTTTTACGCTCATATGTATTATCTAAACTTGAGCTAAATGAAGTTGGTTTTAAATAACTCTTTAAAATAAAGTCTTCTGCATTAAAAAATGTACTATCACCCTCCATACTCAAAAATGGTAATTTTGTATTTTCATTAACCATACCATTTTGATACAGAGTATTTGCTATATTAGCAAATATACCATTTGTAGCATTATTATTATGTAATCCTCGCTGATTTTGTGAAACACATAATCCATGAGAACGATTTCCTTCATCATCACGTAATTTACTATAACATGTTCGAAAAATATTCATATCTCCACTTGCAATCATCTCTTCCATTATAGAACCACCAGCTTCTTGCCAAAAGTTATTTTGAGTTGGTGTTATTCTATTTGAAAAATAGTTATAATAGTTACTTTGAGATTCAAGTTTTATATCTTCAATATTAGTTAAATTACCAGCTAGTTCTGATGGGCCACCATATAAAAAGAGCATAATAGTTTGTGCATTATTTGCATTATATACATCTTCATCAAATACTACTTCATTAAAATTAACTGGTGCTGCCATCGCTTTATTTGAAAGTAATAGAGATGCTGCTGCAAAACTAAGACCTTTCATAAAATTTCTTCTATTCATTATTGAACCTTTTTAAATCTGTAATTTTCTGAAAGTCTAGAGATATAATCCATTATTATAGTACTTGCATATTGTCTATAATACGATGTTGAATATTTATTTCCTAGAATTATAAAAGTAGAGACATAATTACCATCTTCATCAAGCATACGACTTTTAAAGAAGTTTTTTTCTTGTTCATATGCTGGGCGGGCTAAAACAGAGATAAAAAGATGATCTATTAGATGTTCAAGCACTTTAGTATTATCATCCTTTTGCACATATTCAAAAATACTCTCTGGTATCAATAACTCTTTAATCCATCCATCTCTATTATCATACTCTTCACTGTTATAACGGATAAGAATATCTTCTCTAATCGTTTTATGATACATTGAAAATGATTGTGTATCTAGTGGCACATTAACATACCTACCAAGCTTGTACTTCATTGATGGTTGATTCATGTCCTCTAAATCTCTTGCTACATAATTAAAACCACCTCTTCTATGCTTGTAGTGAATTTTTTTAGCTAAACTAAAGAACAATTCTTCAAATGCTTTTGGCTTATCCGAATCATTTAAATAACGTTCTGAGAACACTATTTGAAGTAAAATATCTTTGTATGTATTTGGATTACTTGAAACAATAGTAAAAACTATTTCATTTTTTTGACTTGTTGTAAATGTAGGGAAATATATATTAACTAATCTACTTGTTACTTGTTTAGTAAAACTTGATGTTTTGACCAATTCACGATAAAAATCAAAGCCATTTATAACAGTAGAACCAAAAATATTAAGTGGTTGTGTATTTTCATCAAGTCCTATAACTAAGGTATCATGATCACGATCTAGACGCCAATTTTTTAAAGCTTGTGCTGCAACTGGAACAAGATCATCATCAAAATCTTGTAAAAATATTTCCATCATCTCTCTACCATTATCTTCTGGACTTCTAAAACGGCGCCAATTATCTTCACTAATCATATGTAAAAATGTAGTGTACTCCTTAGTATTTTCATCTCTAAATGAACGAACAAGAGAACTGTAAACTCGTTCTATATTTGGGTTATGAGTTGTTGTAAGTTCATATGCAGGGGAAAACATTATTGTAGAAGTTAAAATATAAGCACTCCAGTAATTTATGTACTCTTTATCTAAATCTTTTAAAACATAAAAACGAGCAAGAATTTTAGCAACTTCTTCTGCTCCAGCAGCACTATTTGTAAAATAAAATTCACCCTCTCTACTGCTATCATTTAAGCGATCTTCCACTGAAGCTAAATCATTTTTATTACTGTTAATCATTTCATTAATAGAACTAATAAAAATTCCAGATTCGATCAATGTTGTTATATCTTCTTTTGGCATTCCAAAATAAAATGAACTAAGTAGTTTATCAGCAACAATTCTTTTATTTTTCTCTGAGAGCAAATTAAATTTATCATCACTATATGACTTTAATTTATAATTTTCACTTGACATATCTGGAGAATAAAGAATCATTCCATCATATGTGTATGAATATATTTCCTTATCCTCTGGTTCTTCACTATCATAACTTTTCTCTTTATAAGTTTTTATTGAAACTTCTATATCAACTACATTACCTACATAAGCTGCAACTACATCTAAAAACTCTTGTATTGCTTGTGCTCTTATTGGGTTATTTGCTGTAACTCTTGCTTTTGCTTTAGTTACTATATTATCTATATCTATTAGGTCTATATCATCAGTTAATGTATCTGCAAAATCATCTTCTAATGAGTTTACATTCATTGTATATATTATTTGCGCTAACTTAGCTACATTTACTTTATTTGATTTTACAAAGTCACCTAATAGTTCAGTTGAATCAACTCCTAGTGCTGTTAATATTCTTTCTTTTAGGTGTGGATATTTATGTAAGAATGATGTTATCGGGGATACTACTCTTGAGCTTGATGATACTTTATAAGTCATCGTATTAGGAAGTCCTGTATCTTCGAACACTCCTCCTGTTACTGTTATAGTCCCTATTGGTGCTGGAGTAAAGGTATATGTACCGTTTGATTTATATTTTGCTACATTACCGTTTGAATCTATTACTTTTGCATCACCTATATATCCATCTACTACTACTATATCTACACCTAAGGCTGCACCTACTCCTCCACTACCACCGCCACTACAGCTTGTTAGGGTTAAGATAGTTATTAAAGCTATCAGTATGGTTTTTAATTGGTTTTTCATTTTTTTCCTTTTAAAAATAAGTTTTTATAATTTGGTAACAACATATGAGCCATCTCTATTAAATAGAATTTGCCAATTTCCGAAACGAACTTCACAATCAGACATACGAGTAACATTCACTGGTATTTGATTACCAATCTCCATAACAACCAAGTACTCTGTTTGTTGCACATAAGGTTGTACACTCGCATCTCGTTGTCCTTCTGGTTGAATATAGATATTTCCTAATCCAAATCCATTAACATAACTTGGACGATCTACTGAATAACCTGGAACTGAACCTCCTTTTCGGCTTGTATACCAAGCTTTCTCTGGCGATGGTGTTCTAAATTCATCATTATTTCCACCTACCCACTCTATTGTATGATTTTGAGGTGATACTACCGTTGCACTCATTTTTCCTACAATAGAAAACTCGCTTTCATTAACAATAGGTGTTTCCATTAAACGCATTTGCCAAGCTGATTTAATTTCTGTTGGTACATCAACATAGTCATAAACCACAATAAAATTACGATCTACATCGGGAATATGCACCACTGTCCGCTGAGCTTGATTTACAATAATATCTTCATAGCGTTGTCCATACTCCATACTTATCGCACGATACTTGTCCGTTACTTCCATAGCATCTGGACCAGCTTTATAATATGGGGCTTGGCTTACTGTAGTCCATGCATCATGGGAACGACTAGCAGCTGAACCACTCCAAAATGTTCCTCCATTTTGCTTAGATGAAATATATGGATTTCCATCTCTGTCAGTTTTCATTGGATCATAAATCCACATTCCAGAACTATAACCCGCTATTTCTTGTGTCTTAGAAATTTGTACTCTAGGAGAAAGAGGCTCTCTATTTCCAATATCTATAGCAAAAACACCCTCACTTCCTACTCCACGACCAACATCCATATATAGTGATCTTACATATAGAGAAACTGCATTATCCTCCCAACTACTTTTTGAATAAAAAACATGATCGCCCCTAAGATAATCTGCTGTTGGAATTCCTATTTCAGTCGGCGTTTTTTCTACAACTCGCATATCACCTAATATTGCTCTATGTACTACATGATAAGAGGATGCTCCATAATAATTTGTAACATATTTAGCTAAAGATGCTGTATCTCCACCGTATTGACCTGTTACAAATTCTATGGCAGACATTATTCTTGACCCAGGTCGAATACCTTCACGACTCGTTAAAAGAGATTGTGGTCCTTTTTCTAACCACGGTGAACGACTCCACATAGGTTGACCCGTTGCTGTTTCCCAAAAAGATACTGCATGAACTGCTTCCATCCAATAGTTGTAATACTCAGTAGATGCATCTGAAAAACCTCCAGTATCTAATGACATAGTCATTAAAACATCTAAAAATCCAGAACCACGATTTGCTCCATAAGGTCCTACAACTCTTGTTTCATCTTCATCGTATGCCCAAGTTATTACTTCATCTGCCCATAAATCATCTATGCCTTCATCATGAATAGCAAATGCAAGAGCAGGTAGATATATTTCTGGATGACGATTGTACACATCATTAAAATACCAAGGATAACCTCCAGCTACTTCTGAATCATCTTTTTGTGGAGAGGCCGCTTGATGATCATAATTAAAATTATCTTTTATATTGGCAAATATTTGAGTTTTTTCAGACTCATTTAACATATCCATAATCCAATCAAAAACTAAAATAGGTCCATATTTATTAGACATAGAGTCATATCCATATATTATTCTTTCTCCATAATCACCACTATAATTAAGTAGTGCATTCTTAGCTATATTTCCTCGTGCTATATCACCATTTAGTTGATATAAAAATGCATTTTCAAACATGTTTCCAGCATCGGCTCTTGATATAATATTATTCATGTATGAAGTATAAACTGGGTCTTGAAGTTTAACTCTTATCTCTGGTAAATTATCTGTTGTTAAAAGCAGTCTTGGATGATTATCTCGAACTGTTCTTTCATCTTCAGGTGGTGGAGGTGTA
>JAFLJV010000040.1 GCA_022712845.1 Sulfurimonas sp.
ACCAGCTGCTAAAATCATTGCTTTCATCAGTTGAGTATAACTAAATCTGAAATAGATAAAGATAAAGTAAGCTTTTAAGGAGTAGAATGGGTTAAATAAAATTAAATAAAGGGTAATGCATGAGACAGTATGAAACATATAGATGTAACCATTGTGGTAATATCGTTGAGCTACAGGCAGTTGGTGGAGGAACTTTAATTTGTTGTGGAGCAGATATGGAGATGACTACTGAAAATTTAACAGTTGTAAATCTTTTAAAAGCATTTGCTGGAGAATCACAAGCAAGAAACAAATATGAATATTTTGCAAAAGTAGCTAGAAAAGAGGGTTATAGAGATATTTGTGATCATTTTCAAAGAGCGGCTGATAATGAAAAGGTACATGCAAAACTTGAGTTAGCACTTAGTAATAGAATGAGTTCTAACTCTGATGTAAGCTTTGGAGATACAAAACAAAATCTTCAAGCAGCAATAGATGGTGAAAATTATGAAAGCACTACTATGTATCCAGATTTTGCAAAAATTGCAAAAGAAGAAGGCTATAATGAAGCAGCAAAACTTTTTAAAGGGATAGGAAAGATAGAAATTGAACATGAAAAAATGTTTCAAATGCTTTTAGATAGACTTAATGCTGATGCAGAGTTTATAAGTGAAAATGAAGATGAAGCTTGGATTTGTGAAGTTTGTGGACATATCCATTATGGTAAAAAAGCATTAAAAGTTTGTCCTGTTTGTAAACATCCAGAAGCGTTTCAATCGAGATTAAATTCTCAGAAGTGATTAAAATCCTCTAAACTCATTAGGTACAAAAGCAGTTTTACCAATAAGAAGAGCTTGTTCTACCTCCCCAACAAGTCTACTTTTATCTTTTGGTAAAATCCCTGCTAAGTGAAGAGCATTTGAAGCGTGGTTTGATCTAAAAATAACTTTGTTACTAGGATTTAGTAATTCTAAAAAGTTTTTTTGTTCATGAAGTATTTCATAGTCATTAAGCATATTAAAGTCATGAAAGTGCTTATAAAAATTCTCTTTTGCATCTTCTTCTAAACCTAGTTGCAAAGTTGACAGATAATTTACTTTTGTACTGTTTATAACTTTTGCACTCTCTTTAACATGCAGGTTTGAGTATTTGTTACCACCTATACCTAAAATAACTGTTGCAGAAATTTTCATACCAGCCTCGTGAGCTAAATTAAGTGAGCTTATTATCTCACTTTGATTCACTCCTTTAGTAATCTTTTTTAAAAGAATATCACTACCTGTTTCTATGCCGTAGTAAATTAAATTTAGTTTATTCTCAACTAAAACCTCTAGTTCCTTTTTTGATTTATTTAGGATATTTTGAGTAGAGGCATAGAGAGATACTCTTCTAAGTTTTATAAATGATTTTTGTAGCTGTTTTAGTATAGTTAACAACTGTTCATTTTTTAATGAAAGTGCGTCACCATCGGCTAAAAATACTTTAGTTGTATCTGGATAAGATAGAGCAAGAGATTTTATATCTTTTTGTATATCTTCTATACTTCTCACTCGATAACTCTTAGTTTTATACATTGAGCAGAAGCTACAGTTGTTGTAACTACATCCAAGTGAGACTTGAATAATAATGTTGTTAGCTTCTGATGGTGGTCTAAATAGTGGGTATGAATACTCTAACATTTTGCTTTTAAAAACTCTGCTAACTCTTTTGTTTCATCGTATCTGCTAGCAGTATCAATAACATACTTTAGTGTAAGAGGTATGTCCTTTAAGTAGCCTTCTTTTTTGTCACGGATATAAAGACGAGAAAATATTCCAAGTACTTTTATATGTCTTTGTAAACCCATAAAGTCAAACCATTTTATAAATGTTTTATCATCAATATCAATAGACTTTTTATCACGAAATAATAAAGCAAGAAATTCTATACCTTCTCTTTCATATGAGATATAACAATCTTTTAAAAGTGAGACTAAATCATAAGTAACTGCCCCACTCATAGCATCTTGATAATCAATTACACCAATTTCATCGTCTTTAGTAATCATAATATTTCGTGAGTGAAAATCACGATGAACAAAAGTGTTTTGAGGTTGTTCAAGAACTATATCAGATATAGTATTAAGTGTGTTTTTAATGAGTTTTTTTTCAGATTCACTTAGGGTGATATCTAATTTTTTCTCTAAATACCAATCTTTCATCAAGTCCATTTCAGAATGTAAAAACACTTTATTATATACAGGAAGATTTGAAGTGTCAGCTTTTTGCATATCTAAAATACACTCAATAGCTTTTGTATACATAGTTTTATAATTAATATTATTTAATATATCAAGATAGTGAGTATTTCCAAAATCTTTAATAATTAAAAAACCATCTTTTAAATTTTGCTCTAAAATTTGAGGGGCATTTACTTCTACATCTAAAAGCTTTTTAGTTACATTTAAAAAAGGGGTTAATGATTCTTTTTCTAAAGATGAATCCATAAGTAAAATAGTTTTGTTATCATCACTTGTAAGTCTATAGTACTGTCTAAAACTAGCATCAGCAGATGCAATCTCTAAGGAATAATTTTTATAGGGAGTAGTTTGTAACCATTTTTTTATTTTATTCATATAAAGCACCAAGTACAGTGTTTTTTGAAGCACCTGTAATTGATGATAATTTCACTTTTTGTTTATGAACTCTTTTATAAGCAAGCCATGCAAAAGCCATAGCTTCCATGTATTGGCTACTGATTCCACATTCATCACTTGAGACAACATCTATTTTTTTTAGGTTTGCTTTTAACCTTTTCATAAGTTGTGTGTTTTTAAGACCACCACCACATACTATAAGTAAGTCTATTCCTGCCTTTTTAACCTCATTTGCTATAGATACTGCAGTTAATTCTAATAATGTTGCCTGAATATCTTTTGCCTTTATGGATATAAAATCTTTTAAAATTTTTTGAAGCCAGTTTTCATTAAAATATTCTCGACCTGTGCTTTTTGGAGGATTTTTTAAAAAATATTTATCACTAAGAAGTCTATTCAATAATTTTTGATTAACATCTCCAAGTCTTGCCCAGTTACCACTTTTATCAAAAGAAAGATTTTTTTTATAAGAGATCCAGTAGTCTATAAGAATATTTCCACAGCCAGTATCATAACCTGTTGGTTTTTCCCCTAGTACACTAAGGTTAGCCATGCCACCAATATTTACAACCCCTATATTGCCTTTAAGTCGAGAAAATATATATTGATGAAAAGCTGGGGCAAAAGGTGCACCTTGACCACTAAGTGCTATGTCTTTTTGTCTAAAATCACTAACAACACTAACTCCTGTTAGTGCTGCTACAGCACTTGCATTTCCAATTTGCATAGAAAAGGGATATCTACTATTTGGTTCATGCCATATTGTTTGACCATGCAGTCCAATAGCTTTGATTGTTCTTTTATTTATTTTTTTTTCTATTATAAATGTATTGATTGCTTGTGCAAAAAGATGCCCTAATTTAGTATCTAATCTACCAATTTTTTTTAAAGTTGTTTTACCATCTATAGTAGTTAGTATATCTTTTTTTAATTTTTTATCAAAAGAGTATGAATCAGAATGTAAAAGTTCAAAACTATCATTTTTAATTTCACAAAGAGCTATATCAATCCCATCAAGACTTGTTCCAGACATTACGCCAATATATAATTCATCCATTTTGATTACTTTGAATGGTAGTCAGGGTTTGATATTTCATTATGATTATTTTTTATTTCATCTAAACACTTAATAGCTTCACCCTGTTTTGAGATATTTCCCCAAAGACCATTGTTTTTATTTTTTGCATGTACTAGAAGACTATTGAAGTTTTGTTCATCTTGTCGTTTTTCAAACTCTTTCCATAAAACTGCATAGCCATCAATTAGCATCTGTTCGCTATAGGTTATTCCATTTCCTAGTGCAACTTCACAGATCTGTTCATTTGCATTAGTATCATTGATACTATAACTGTAAGTTTTTCCTATTTGCAGTATTTTTTTTGCATTTTTTGTAGCACTATTTCCTGCGTTTAGCATCTCTGCAAGAGAGATATCTTTGCATGTTTGAACATCTTTTTGAAGTTTATAATTGAAAGTGCTTTCAGGTGCGTCTATGTATGCCATTTTACATCTGTTGATTTTACCTTCTGTTTTAAAATGCAAAGTATCACCATCTATAATCTCAACTAAAACACCTTCTTTTGCTTGAGTTGTTGAGGCTATGATAAATATTACCATTAAATATATTATTTTTTTCATTAGATTATCTTTACATGCCAGGGTTCAAATCTAACCCCGTCTGAATTATTAGGACTATATCTAATACTAACATAGTCTAGTTTTCTCATCTCTTTAAATTCTTGTGTTTTTGCAAAATCAGCTGTAAAATTTCTACTACCTAACCCAAGTTTACCAACATCAAAATCACCTATAGTGTGAAAAGAGTATGCTGGCGGAGCTATATCTCTTGATGTTTGTGTTAGATTACCATTAAGTCTTTTTAGTTTAGAACAGTAAAGACTTAGTTGCTTCATGACATTTCTTACACCAGAAGTAAGGTAAAGAGTATCACCTATATCGCCAATAATTCTTGCATAATCTTGTGTTGGAGTACCTTTATAAATATAATGCCCAGTGCGAGGAATTTTTGCAACATGTTTTTTAGAAATTTTGTTGTTTATATCATAACAAGTTCTCTCCCCGTAAAATCCATATTTTGCAGGATTATCAGAAAAAAATCTGTCAATAAGTGCAATTTCCTTTGTGTCAAATACCCCAATATGTCGGTTTATTTTCGCTATTTTTAAAGAATCATCATATGAGATTAAATTAAAGTTTCCAAAGCCGACATGTCTTCTTAGCTTTGTTAGTTTGGTATCTAAAGAGAGTAGTGTTGAGTATTCATCAGCTGTTAAAAACTTATCTGTATTGTACAGAGCGGTAGCATTTAAAGAAGTTGCTGTAAGCACTGATGAGTAAAGTAAAAAATCTCGTCTTGTCATAAGTAAATCTTTTTTTATCATTTATTGCATTGATTATATCAATATTTTGTGATTATTACTATTAAGAGTCTAAAATTAAGTATTATTTTTACCAGTTTGCATAATTAAAAAAGCTACTGCTGTACCAATGACTATTTGCCATGAAAAACCAATACTAATGTTAAAAGTATAAGGTTGTAGAGCTAAAACTGTTATAAAACCACCAATAAGTGAGTATAAAACTGTAGTTGTATTTCCTCGATTTGTAAAAATTGCTGAGAAATAAACACCTAATAATCCCGTGTATGCAAACGCCATAATACCAAGAGCAAAACTAAGCAATGAGAGATCACTATAACGTTGCCAAAAGTAACTAATCATAGCCATAATACAAAGAGCTACAGCAAAAAATAGTACCGCGAATCTGGAAGCTTTTATAAAGTGAGTATCATCAACATTGCCCTGTTTTAATTTGTATGGTTTATAAAGGTCTTCAATTGCTACAGATGCCATAGCACCAAGAACTGAGTTTGTGCTTGATAGTGCTGCTGCAATTGCTCCTACTGTAACTAAACCTCGTAGTCCCTCTGGCATCTCATTTAAAATATAGTACATAAATATAGTGATGTTTTCTCCACTAAAACTTTGAGTTATATCACTTTGAAGATAAAAAAGAAAAAGAAATGCACCGATAGTTAAAAAAAGAAGGACAACAGGTATAGTTAGGATAATTGAAAAAATTAGAGATTTTGCAGCTTCTGTTTTATTTTTACAAGTGAGAACTCTTTGTGTCATATCTTGATCAAGACCAAAAGCAGCTATGTTAAGAAGTAACCAACCACTCAAAAGACCAATAAGACTAAATTTACCATCTATAGAGGTGTCAATAAATTTTAATTTATTATGCTCTTGCAGAGTACTTAAAATATCAATATTTTCTAAAGAATAATAAAGAAAAATTAGTACTGCAATACCAGCTCCTATATAAGTGACAGCTTGAATAGTATCACTCAAAATAACAGAACGAACACCACCGAAATAGGTATAAGACAGAGCTCCAAATATTAAGATAAATATAGATATAACCATATGTAAGAATGTTATATCACTAAAGAGTATCATAGAAATTGCTAATGCCCCGATGTAGAGTCTTGCCCCACTTGCAAGTATACGACCAATTAAAAACATTACACCAGCTTGCTTTTTAGCACTCTCTCCATATCTTACTTCTAAGAGTTCATATACTGTAACTGCTTTCATCTCATAAAATTTTGGAATAAGAACAAAAGCTACAAAAATAACAGCAAGTAAAGCCGAGAAGTAGAAACCTATAAATGTAAAATCATGAGCATAAGAAAATTCTGGAGCACCTAAAAATGTAGCAGCTGATTGGGAAGTGGCAAGAACAGAGATAGCAACAGCAAACATTGGCATTTTATTTGAGCCTGTAAAGTATTCTCTTGAAGAGTTGACTTTATTGCGACTTAAGATTATGGAAGATAGAGCTAAAACTAAAAAATAACCTATAAATACAATCCAATCAACAGTTGAAAAAGCACTTTGCATTAGAGAGAGAGTCTTTTTTTATGAAGTTGTTGGATTCTTATATTTGATTCTAAAATTCTATCTATGGAAATAGTACCATTTTTGATTTGAGCTAATATAACTTTTATAAGTTCATCAATATTTTGATTTGCCAATTGGTTTGCAAAAAGTAAGATATCAACACCAGAGTTAATAGCTAAAGTTACGGTTTGTTTTAGAGAATAATGTTTAGAGATAGCCTTCATTTGTAAATCATCACTGATAATTACACCTTTATAGCCTAACTCATCTCTTAAAAGTTTTGTGTTTACATTATAAGAAAGAGTAGCGGGATAATTTTTATCTAGTTTAGAGTTAAAAACATGAGCTGTCATTATCATCTCAATATCATTAGATTGGATAAGTTTTATATAAGGCTCTAGCTCTTTTTTACTCCAAGTGTTTGTTATATCAACAAAACCTTTATGTGAATCTCCAAGTGAGGAACCATGCCCTGGAAAGTGCTTTAAAACAGAAAATATATTTTCATTTTTAAGTGAGTTTATAAATATTTTTGCATATTTAACTACCTCACTTGAGTCACTTGAGTAAGAGCGTTCAAGTCCAACTATAACTTTATTTTTTGGATTAATTGCTAAATCAACAACAGGAGCAAAATTGGTGTTTATACCAGAGTCACTTAACATTTGTGCTAGAATTTTATATTCTTTAGTGGCTTTTTTTATGCTTAATCTAGATATCTCTTTAGCTGATGGAATCTCTTTAAACCCATAAGCTGGTTTTAGTCTTGCAACTTTTCCACCCTCTTGATCAACAGAGATTAAAAGTGGTTCTTTTGATATTTTTTTTAGTGTTGAGGTTAAGAGCTGTAGTTGTTTAGGAGAGCTAATGTTTTTTATTTTATTTCTATCAGTATAAAAACGATCAAATAAGATAACACCACCAAGTTCATATTTTTGTATGGTTTTTGTTATCTTAGAATTTTTATTTATATTTTCATTTGGGAAGCCTACAAGAAGCATTCTCCCAATCATTTTTTGAAGTTTTTCATCACTTGGAAGTTCTGTTGTGTTTGTTGCATTAAGAGCTAATACAATGCCAATAAGTAATGTAAAAAATCTCTTCATTTTAATGAGCAAAGCCCATTATAGTGTGTAACATTATTAGTTTCCTCTTGAGCCAGGCTTTATTGCTTTAGAGCCATCTTTACAAAGTGGACAATCATCAGGTGCATACATCTTAAATGTAAAATCATCAAGCGTAAAAAATGGAATATTTTTAGGAAGTTTACAACTTTTTTTGGAATCAATAGTGCTATTTTTACTTTTACAAAAACCACGATTAGCTAATGCTGCAACACCAACAATTTCACCACCAAGCTCTTTTACAACGCGTGCGGCCTCCATAGCTGAACCACCTGTTGTAATGATATCCTCACATATTAAAACTTTTTCACCTTTTTTAATCTCAAAACCACGACGAATATTCATTACTCCATCAACTCTCTCAGCAAAAATTGAGCGAACATCAAGAGCAGTTGCAAGAGCAAATCCAGCTATTAAGCCACCTAAAGCAGGAGCACAAACAGTATCAATCTCTAAGCCATTCTTTTTTATTTGTTCAGCAAGTGCATTTGCTAGAACTTTTGCAGTTTTTGGATCTTCTAAAACTTTCGCTGATTGAAGATAAAATTGTGAATGATTTCCAGAGCTTAATTTAAAATGTCCCTCTAAAAGAGCGTTTGAGTTTATATAAATTTGTTTTACATTCATAAATTATACCTTTAATATTTCAGCTTCTTTATTTTTTAAAATAGTATCAATATCACTACTAAATTTATCAGTTGTTTTTTGTATTCTATCTTGAGCAGATTTTGATTCATCAGTTGTTATTTCTTTTTCTTTTTCAAGCTTTTTTACTTGATCATTTGAGTACTTTCTATCATTTCTAATAGAAATTTTTGCAGTTTCCCCCATCCCTTTCATTTGTTTTACTGACTCTTGTCTTTGTTCAACTGTCATTGCAGAAAAAAATAATTTTATTTGATCACCATCATTATTTGGATTTGCTCCAACATTAGCAGCAGCAATAGCACTTTCAATATCTCCTAAAAGATTTTTTTCCCATGGGTTTACAACAATAGTTGTAGCATCTTGAGCTATAACAGAACCAACTTGATCAAGTGAAGTTTGAGTTCCATAGTAATCAATTTTTACATTATCTAAAACAGATGTGGTAACTTTTCCAGTTCTTAAAGTTTTAAAATCTCTTTGCATATGTTCTATGCTTGAACTCATCTTTGTTTCACACTCATTATATATATCTTCTAGCATTTCTCTTCCCTTGTTTATGAAAAATAATTGCGTAATTGTAGCATAAAAGTAATGTTAATTGAGGTTGCTTGGTGGGTTTAAATAATAATTGATACCTGATTTTTACCACACTGTTTTGCTTTATAAAGAGCATCATCACATTTTTTATAAATTTGATCTTCATTTAATATATCATTTGGTTTTATAATATAAATTCCAGCAGATATTGTTAGGTATTTAGAAACTGCATTTTGAGAATGTTCAATCTCTAAATTTTCAATATATTTTCTTGTATTATCAGCAATATTAAAAGCATCTTTTTTATTTTTAATATGATAAAGCATGCCAAACTCTTCACCACCTAGTCTAAATACATAATCATCAGGTCTTCTAATTATTTGTTTTAGAGCAAGAGCTATCTGTTTTAATGCAATATCACCATCTTGATGCCCATAAGTATCATTATATTGTTTAAAATAATCAATATCCAAAAGTACAAAACCAAGTAAAGAGTTAGTTCTACGAGCAGCTTTTATTTGTTTAGAAAAAATTGTATCAAAATGTCTTCTATTAAAAAGAGAAGTTAAACCATCTGTTATAGCAATTTTTTCAATAGTCTTTCTATCTGTAATATCTCGTCTAATTGCTGTATAACCAATAATATTGCCATTTAAATCACAATCAGGAGATATAATAGTATCCACCCAGTAGTAACCACCATTTTTCTTTGCATTTTGTATCTCCCCACTCCAGTTTTGACCTTTTGATAAAGTATCCCACATACTAGCAAAAAATTCATCCGACATACGAGAACCTCTAAATATTCTATGATTTTTACCTATTAAATCCTCTTTAGAAAACTCAGAAAGAGAGCATAGTTGCTCACTTATCTCTATTATATTACCATCTAGATCTGTTTTAGAGATAAGAACATTTTTATCTATTAGTTTTAAATATCTAGAAGATTCATCATCTATTTGTGCTTTATAGATGTATGTTGCCATAATTAATACAATTTGTTGTAAAAAATTTAGATTAATATTATTAAGTTTATCATCAATTGTTAATTGTATAGTGCCTATACTTTTGTCAAATTTTAAAAGAGGGATTGTAATTAATTTTGTACAAATTGTTTTTATATTTCCTAAATCGGTGTTAATGTGTACACTTTTAATATTTATTTTCTTCTCTAGTATATTTTCTGAAATTAAATTTTCATGTAAATCAAGGGTTTGTTTTAGAGAGTCTTTTTTAATTCCATAAGTTGCTCCCAAATATAATTTAAAATTCTTTTTATCAAATATATACAAAGAACCATTAAGAACGTTGAATCTTTTTACAAGATGATTAAGTGAAACGTTACATATCTCTTCAAGTGTCATATTTTGTGAGTAATCATCTCTTAAAATATTGATAAACACATTTTCATCATGTATTTTTTTTGATGCTTTAATCTCTTTTTGGATTTTAAAAAAAGTTATATACATTGTAAATATTATAATTAAAATAATTAAAACATAAAAAGTTGTTCCTAAAAATAAGCTATTTTTTAATTCAAATACTCTCTTTTGTAATTTTGCAGTAAGCAGTTTTTTTGTAAATATAGTTAAGTAGTTCAAATTATTTACTAGTTTTGAAGTTTCAAAAAAATACTCTTGGGATGATATTTTTTCTTGATGAATATTATATACAATATTGCTTATATTTTTAAAATCATTATCAATATTTGAAAGTAAAGTTTTGAAATTTGATTTTTGAGCAAAATTAATTTTCGCTGTTAAATATTGAACTTTTTTTATAATATCTTTAAATGAGTGTAAATAGTTTTTTAATAAAAAAATCTTTTCATTTTTATCTGTATAACCTTTACTTAAAATATTAGTACCAATACCTCTAATCTTTGCTATATATTCAATAGCCTCTGGAATACTTAATATAGAAATTGACATTAAAAAATATATTTTTCTGTCTGCTTCAAAAAGTAAATAAGATGAGTCAGCAATATCACTTTTTTTATGCTCTAGAAGATTCAATAGATGAGTATATCTATTAAAGTATTCATCTTTAGACAGCACTTTAGATAAAGTAAAAAAATCTAAAAAATATTCTTCTATTTCATCTTCGTGTAAAGATTGTATAGATTTTAAAAGATTTGGATTTGATAAATTATCCATAGAATCTTTTGAAACATTTTCAAATTGGCTTAAGCCTCGAAGCTCTTTAAGTTGAATATTTAAGTTGTGAATTTTGGTAATTTTTGATAATCCAACAATCTCTTTTTTTGTTTTAGCATATTCTGCTTCATACTTTAAATAAACACTAAAAAATAATATGGAAAATATTATAATAAAAGTAGTACCTACTATTATCACTTGTTTTTGTAAGTTCATCATTTTTCTTTTACAACATTAAGTGAAACAATTATAGCGAGGGTTATTTTAAGGAAGAATTAAATATAAAATTAAGATATATAGTTAAAGTAATAGTTGCATATTATAGCAACTATTTTGGAGGTGTTTCCTCATTTGGCACTGATACTGGTATAGAAGTTTCAGTTGGCATAGTTGTAGATGGAGCTACAATATTGGTTGTTTCAATTAAACTGTCTATAACTGATTCATTAGAAGCTGTTGAGTACATATAGCCTAATGTTATTGTATTTGCTACAAATATAAATCCTATGAAGAATGTTGCTTTTGCTAAAAAACTATTTGGTCCTTTAGCACCAAATACAGATTCGTTTGAGCCACTATATGCACCGAGACCAATGCTTGAGCTTTTTTGTAGTAACACAGCAATAGTTAGAATTACAACTAAAACTATTTGTACAATAAGTAAAAAACTGGCTGTCATTTATATATCCTTTAGAGTGGTATCCCTATTTAAAAAGTGGCGAATTATACCCAAAAAATAATATATTACAAAATCGGGTATAATTTCAAAAAAATTTGGAGAGAAAATGGGCTTAAAAAATATTATATTTACTCTTATTATTGTTCTTTTTATCTTCTTATTGATAACTATGGATAAAAATAAACCTGTTAATGAAAATATTAAAAAAATAACTATAGCAACTAGTACTTTTTCTCTTTATGATATAGTAAAAAATATAGCAAATGATAGTGTTAATTTATTTATGATTTTGCCTTTTGGAGTTGATGCACATAGTTATGAACCAACACCAAAACAGGTTATAAAATTACATAAAAGTGATTTAGTTATCTATAGTGGGGTAGGACTAGAGCCATGGATAAGAGGTTTTGAATTTCAAAAAAGAGCTATAGATATTAGTTTACATGTAAAATTAAAAGAATTAGATGAACATGATAATTGCAACGAACACCACCATGAACATGAACAAAGTTTTGATCCCCATTATTGGTTAGATTTACAAAATATGATAATAGCAACAAAACTTATAGTGAGTGAACTTATAAAACTTTCTCCTGAGAGTAAAGAACTATATATTAAAAATAAAGATATTTATATAGAGAAATTAAAAAATCTTGATAAAAATTATAAAAATAAATTAGCCATGTGTAAATTAAATACTATAGTAGTAAATCATAATGCTTTTTCATATCTATCTAGTAAATATGACTTTAAAGTAAAAGCTCTTAGTGGCTTTTCTCCAGAGGTACAGCCCAGTGCAAAAAGTATGGCTAATTTAATCGAGTATGTTAGAGAGTATAAAATATCAACAATATTTTTTGAGAGCTTTGTTAGTGATAAGGCTATTAAAAGTATAGCAAATGAAGCAAACGTAAATGTTGATGTTCTTCAACCACTTGGAAATATTACAGCTGATGAAGCAAACCAAAAACTCACTTACGAAGATATAATGAAAAGTAATTTAGAAAAAATTTCAAAGGCTTTGGAGTGCCAATGAAATTTAGTGTCCCTATCTTTAGTGTTAGAAATTTAAATTTTAATATTAAGGGTCAAAAAATTCTTTCAAATATATCTTTTGATATTCTTGCTTCAGAATATATTGCTATCATTGGTCCAAATGGTGGAGGTAAAACTACACTTATCCGAATACTTTTGGGATTAGATAAACCAACAAGTGGGGAGATTAAAATTTTTGGTAAAAGACTTAAAGATTTTAAAAAATGGCATAAAATAGGGTATGTTCCTCAGCGTGCTTCACATGTTGATAGTGCTTTTCCTGCAACAGTTTTAGATATCGTAAAAATGGGAAGAACAACACAAAGAGGTTATTTTAGCTCTTTTAGCAAAGAGGATAAAAAACTTGTTTATGATGCAATGGGGAAAATGGATGTTTTAGATTTAGCAGATAAAATGGTTGGAACACTCTCAGGTGGACAGAGGCAAAGGGTCATGATAGCTCGTGCTCTTGCTTCAAAACCAGAGATTTTGATTTTAGATGAGCCAAATACTGGTGTAGATATGCTTTCACAAAAAAACTTTTATGCACTTCTTAAACAGTTAAATAAAGAGGATGGGATTACTATTGTTTTTATCACACATGATATTGGTGTAATAGCAGATGATATAGCAAGACTTTTTACTATAAATCAAAAAGCAATCATATGTAATGACCCAAAACAAACTTTGAGTTGTGCAGACATGAGTGAGCTATATGGTATAGAGGCTCATCTTCTTCATAATCATAAACATGAGCATTAATTTATGATTGAGATGTTTGAATATGAATTTATGCAAAGAGCTTTTATAGCGGGTATGATTATAGCTGTACTTGCTTCTGTAAGCGGAACGTTTGTAGTATTGCGTCGTTACTCTATGATAAGTGAGACACTTGCACACTCAGCTTTGGTAGGGGTTGCCGTTGGTCTTGTTGCAGGTTTTAACCCTTTGTGGATGGCTGTAATAGTAGCAATTTTTTCAGCTTGGCTAATAGAGTATTTAAGAAGTGAGTTCTCACTTTATTCAGATGCTATCTTAGCTATTTTACTCTCAGGTTCCCTTGCAGTTGCTGTAATAATTGTCTCACTTGGAGGAGCTTTTAACAATTCTTTGTTCTCTTATCTTTTTGGTTCTATCCTTTCAGTAAGCTATGAAGATGTTATAACTATTTCTATTATTGGAACTATAGCTTTAGCTACTTTATTACTTTTTTCAAAAGAGCTGTACTTTGTTGCTTATGATGAAGAAGTTGCACAAACAAGCGGTGTAAAAGTAAAATTATTAAATTTCTTACTTGTTAGTGTGGTTGCTATTATTATTGCTCTATCTATTAGGGTTGTAGGAAGTTTACTTATTGGTGCTTTGATGGTTATACCAACAATAGCTGCGTTGCAGTTTAAAGTAGGATTTGTAAAAACAGTTATGATTTCACTCTTTTTTGCACTAATAAGTGTTTTTGCAGGAATGACACTATCTTTTCACTATTCACTTCCATCAGGGGCAACAATTGTTTTGTGTGTTCTTTTTATTTTTATAATATCTTTGGTTGTAAATAGAAAATGAAAATAAGTTCAGAATTTTCTAAACATGCTTTTGAATATAATAATCATAATGTAATACAAAATAAAGTTATAAGAAAACTTCTTTCTTGTATTAACCAAAAGCCAAAAAATATTTTAGATTTGGGTTGTGGAAATGGTGCTTTATGTAGAGCTATTGATTGGGATTATAATCATTTTACAGGAGTTGATTTTGCTCCAGGAATGTTAGAGTTACATCCAAAATCAAAAAAAACAGAAGCAATATATGGTGATTTTAATGATAAAACACTATTTGATAATTTACTTACATATCAGTACGATTATATTTTTTCAGCTTCAGCACTTCAGTGGGCAGAGAATTTAGATGAAGTATTTAAAAGTATTCAGAAATTTAATGCACCAATTGCTTTAGCAATTTTTACATCAAATACCTTTAAAAGCATAAACGAGACAGCTTCTATAAATTCTTTGCTTAGAAGTGCAGATGAGATAGATAAAATACAAAAAAAATATTTTAATACAAATTTTGAAGTTATAAATTATAAATTAGAATTTGAGTCAACCAGAGATATATTTAGATATATAAAAAAAAGTGGAGTTAGTGGTTCAAGAAAAATTTTAAATTATAAAGAGAGTAAAAAATTATTTAATGAATATCCACTTAATTATTTAGAGTTTGAAGTTGTTTTTATTACATCTTAATTTCTATTGTAAGTTAAAACGATTTCTTTTTCTAAAGAGTAGAGTTCATATCTTATTTGTTTAAAATTTTCACTATCTTTTTCACTATGAAGTTTATATAGTTCCTCTAATACTCTTGAAGATTCTTGAGCTCTTTTAAAATTAGCTATTATAATACTTGAAATATTTATACGATTAAATTCACTTTCTATAGTAGGACTAAGTACATCATTATTGGCATCGCGAGATTTAAGTAAATTTTCTGTTTCTTGAATATTTATTTTATGTCTAATTAGCTTTAATTTTGAAGATATTTCTTGATTATTATAGCGATATCTCATAATATCTTCAACAACTCTAATCCCCTCTTTGAGGCGATTTAGATTTGCATCAATCACTCGATATAGTTCAGGATCAAGATGTAGTTTTGATGACATACTAGTCATCACCTCTAAAGATACCAAAAAGGTGAAGAAGAGCTGTAAAAATATTTAAAAAATCAAGATAAAGTGCTATTGCTCCATCAATTGGTGTTTCATAAGCACCTTTGATAATGTTTTGAGTATCATATACAACTAAGATACTAAATAAAAGAACAACTGCTCCAGAGATTATAATTGACATCAATGGACTACCCATAAACATGTTAATTACAGAGAAAACTATAATTACTACTAAAGCAATCATTAATGGTTTTCCATAACCTGAAAAATCTTTTGTTGTTTTAATTGCATAAAAGCTCATTGCACCAAAAATAAGTGAAGTCATTGCAAAAGCATTACCAATAATTGCTCCACCACCACTCATACCAAGAGTTTTAGCAAGTAAAGGTGCTAACATTAGGCCTGTCATAAATACAAAGCTAAACATAACAACAAGGTTGATTCCAGGTTTGCGTTTTACAAAAAACAAACCTATTAGTAGCCCGATTTCTAAAATAAACAGAGGTATAAAGTATGCTGATATAGTTCCAGCAATAGGAACACCAACATAAGCACCAACAGCACCAGCCATCATTGATGCGGCAAAAAGTTTATAAGTTTCTTTCACAAAAGATATAATTTGTGTGTCACTTTTAGTATTAGTAGTATATGCAGAAGCGTTTTCTCTTGCATAATCACGATCATAAAGTCCCATGTTCTTCCTTTTTATAAAATATAATAAAACATATAAAATGTTTAGTTATAAGTATTTTATATATAAAGAGTTAATAAATAGCAACAACTAACAATAATTTAAGTAAAAATATACACTATATGTTAATTAATTATTAAAATATAAACTTTACAAAATCCCACAGAAGAAAGCAACAATACAATTTCCCAAACATTTTAAGAAACAACAAAGCAAGTTTTCTCTATAATTCCCATCCACAAACAGACGCTAGTTGAGAGACTAGAGTTAGAGGTACTTCAAGTAGAGGTATTGAATATGTTTGAGATCATTGAAAACTAAGCAAGTAAATAGACGAGATAACTAACAATAGTTGGTTTGGAAGTCATTAATAAGTTTACTTAGAAATAACTAATAAAACAACAACCGTCTATTCTATTTTGGTCTATAGCAATATAGATACCCAAATAGTAATAGATACTATACAAAAAAAAAGTCTATCAGATGTTCACGCAACTGATAGCAAACAAAGCCAATGATTTTATAATCTTGGGCAAAAGATCAGTAATAAGTTTACTTATCTTTCTATAATGGTTTTAGAATTTCTGTTCTAATGTTAAATCTCGAAGTTTACTTCGTAGCTTTAGTGTTAGGAATTTGGAAGGGACTTGTTCCTTTCAAAGGAGATGATATAACCAACAATTATGGAGAGTTTGATCCTGGCTCAGAGTGAACGCTGGCGGCGTGCTTAACACATGCAAGTCGAACGGTAACAGTGACTTCGGTCAGCTGACGAGTGGCGCACGGGTGAGTAATATATAGTTAATGTGCCTTCAAGACCGGGATAGCCATTGGAAACGATGATTAATACTGGATATACCATTCTTTCATAAGAGAGACTGGGAAACGTTTTTTCGCTTGAAGATCAGACTATATCCCATCAGTTAGTTGGTAGTGTAAGAGACTACCAAGGCAATGACGGGTAGCGGGTTTGAGAGGATGATCCGCCACACTGGTACTGAGACACGGACCAGACTCCTACGGGAGGCAGCAGTGAGGAATATTGCACAATGGAGGGAACTCTGATGCAGCAACGCCGCGTGGAGGATGACGCATTTCGGTGTGTAAACTCCTTTTATATGTCAAGAAAATGACGGTAGCATATGAATAAGCACCGGCTAACTCAGTGCCAGCAGCCGCGGTAATACGGAGGGTGCAAGCGTTACTCGGAATCACTGGGCGTAAAGGACGCGTAGGCTGGTTGTCAAGTCTGATGTGAAATCCTATGGCTCAACCATAGAACTGCATTGGAAACTGGCAACCTAGAGTATGGGAGGGGGAGATGGAATTAGTGGTGTAGGGGTAAAATCCGTAGATATCACTAGGAATACC
>JAFLJV010000041.1 GCA_022712845.1 Sulfurimonas sp.
TATGCCAGTTATTGCTCAAAATGTTGGTGTTGGAGAGGGTGAAATAATGGAAGTATCAGTTCCATTTGGAAGCTCATTTGTTTATAAACATATCAGTGTTATTGAGCAAAAAGATTGGCGAATTGTTGCAATTTATAGAGAAAGAAAGTTATTGCTTCCAAATAGACGTAGAATGATTCAGCCAAATGATATTCTTATACTAGTTGGTGAACCAGCAGTTTTAAAATCTGTATATCGTGCTATCAACAGAGAATTAGGTCAATTTCCAGAGCCTTTTGGATCAAATTTATATTTGTATATAGATATGAATATTGTAAATTTATCAAAAATAGATGATTTTATAAGAAGAGCTATTTTTATTCATGAGAAACTTAAACATATACTAATAATTAGAATAATTAATCCTGGAAATATATCTGTAATATGGAAAATTAAAGAGTATAGAAGTCAAAATGTAATTATAGATATAGAGTATGAAAATCACAACTTAAAAGAGAAATTTTTTAATGATTTAAAAAATTACCATATTGGTTTAATAATAGTTTCTAAAGAGATGTTAAAAAATTATAATATGAGAAAAACTTTATATGAAGCTCATGTACCAGTTTTTAAAATTGCTGATAAAGAATACTCAAGTGTTAAAGAAGCATCAATAATATTAGGAGAAAATCGTGATATAGAAAAAATTTCTTCAACTATTTTTGATATCTCAGAGCAGATGAATTTTAATATAGAGCTTTATAATTATATGAGTGAACATCAAGAAGCTAAAGAGCAAGTAATTGAGCATTTTAACAACTTAGCTGCTATATTTTCTAAAAGTATTAAAATAATACAAGAGAATGAAAACCCTATAAAACTTTTAAAACAAAAAGGTAATTTTGTTCAAATATTACCTTTTACTAAGAAGCTAACAAATAGAAATATATATACTCTTTTATCAACTGATATTGAAAGACTTTACCACAAACTAGATGACTATCATCAAATTTTTATACCTGTACAGATTTAAATAGGGGATATTTAGTAATTTATTAATCTTTTTTGAGTATTATATAAATAATAATTTAATTAAAATTTTGGACTAATAATGCAAGTAAACATAACACTTAAAAAGGTTGTTGATGATTCATATAATATAATAATAAACTCACTTCCTAAGATACATTTTGATACAAAAATAGCAATAATAACAAATTCTACAATCTCAAAATTACACCTAGAATATTTACTAACAAAAATATCTGCTAAAGAATTACATGTAGTAACCATTAAAGATGGTGAAGAGTATAAAAATCAAGAAAGTATAGATACTATTTTAGATTCTCTTTTTGAAAATCGATTTAATAGAAAATCAATGTTAATAGCATTCGGCGGTGGTGTTATTGGTGATATGACAGGTTTTAGTGCAAGCATATATCAAAGAGGTATTGACTTTATTCAAATCCCTACAACACTTCTTTCTCAAGTTGATGCCAGCGTAGGTGGCAAAACAGGAATGAATAATAAGTATGGAAAAAATCTTGTTGGAGCCTTCCATCAGCCAAAAGCTGTATATATTGACCCATTTTTTTTAACAACGCTACCTCCAAGAGAGTTTAGTGCTGGTGTTGCTGAAATAGTAAAGATGGCAGTAACTTTTAATAAAAACTTTTTTGAGTTTTTAGAAAAAGCTAACTTAAATGATGCAGATGTACTTCAAGAGGTTATAAAGCAAGCTGTACAAACTAAAGCAGATGTTGTAGCTCAGGATGAAAAAGAGCATGGTATAAGGGCTGCCCTTAATTATGGACACACCTTTGGGCATGTAATAGAAAATAAAACAAAATATAAAAAATTTCTTCACGGTGAGGCTGTTGCTATTGGAATTGTTATGGCGAATGAAGTAGCAGTTAAAATGAATCAAATGACTACTGGGGAGGCTTTTAAAATTAAACAACTTTTAGAAAAATATAATTTACCAACCACCTTTAGCATTGATGATGTGGAGAGTTTTTATGAAACATTTTTCTTAGATAAAAAAAGTTCAGATTCATCTATCACATTTATTGTACCGAAGGGTATTGGTGATGTTATGATTACTGATAAAATTGATAAAGAGATAATAATGTATGTTTTAAATAAGTTTGGAGAGCATTAATGAAAAGTATAATACTTTTTTTACTATTAGTATCATCTTTAGTAGCTGCAAATAGTATTAAAGATAAGCAACAAGCCCGAGTAGAGCTTGAAAAAGAGGATCTTAAAAAAGAAAAGATTGCTGAAGCTCTAGCTGAACTAAATGAGATAGAGGAAAAAATATTAAATAAAAATAGTGTCTGGATGAATAGTTATGCATCATATCTTACTTCACTTGATGTTAAAGAGTCTCTTGAAGATATAAAAAAAAGAATTAATTATCTTAATAAGAAAAGAAGAAAATCTTTAACTCAAAAAGATGAACTTAGTGCATTGATTTCAAGAGAAAAAATTCTAACATCACAGATAGAGCAACTTAAAAAGAAAAATAGTTCCCCTTTTGCAAATCTTTTAACTCCTCCAGATATAGAAAAAATTCCAGAGATTGCAAATCCTTTTGATATTTTTACAGGCTACTCACTTATTAAAACAGTGAACAAAGATTATAATGATTATATTTTAAAAAAAGAGGAACTATTCTCTTTAATATCACTCTTAAGAGCAGAAGAGAGAATTTATAAAGAGATAGAAGAAATAGATACCGATAAACAGTATGAAGCAGAAGCTGATCAAAAATTAAAACAACTAGAGAGATTTGAGAGTGCTTTAGGAACAATGAGTGCAACTGTAGATGTTTATCAGAGTAGATTAGATATTGTTAAAGTAAACATAAATAAAGAGATAAATACTCAATTTTTTAAAATGGCTAAAATAGGTGTAATCATTTTAATAGTATTTATCATATTTTTCTTAATTAAACTATTTATTAAAAAATATATAACTGATAATGAACGATTTTATATGGCAAATAAAATTATTACTTTTGCCAATGTTACTCTTGTAATTATTATTTTACTTATTAACTATATAGAAAATGTAAGTTATCTTGTTACAATCTTAGGGTTTGCATCTGCAGGTATAGCAATTGCCATGAAAGATTTGTTTATGAGTATTCTTGGTTGGCTTGTTATAGTTTTTGGTGGAAGTATACATGTTGGTGATAGAATTCGTGTAGATATGGATGGTATAAAGTATGTCGGTGATGTTATGGATATCTCACTTCTTCGTATGACGCTCTTAGAAGATATCACTTTAACAACAGTACTTGATAATAGAAGAGCAGGAAGAATTATATTTGTACCAAATAATTATGTATTTACAAGAATGATAGCAAACTATACACATAGTTCTTTAAAGACAGTTTGGGATGGAGTTGATATCACAATTACATATGATTCAAATCATAAAAAAGCGATGCACATCACAAAAGAGATTACTAAAAAATTCTCAAAAGGTTATACAGATATTACAAGAAAACAGTTAAATAAACTTAGAAATAATTACAGTCTTAAAAATACAAATGTTGAACCAAGAATTTTCTCTTTTATAGAATCAAATGGTGTAAATATAAGCTCATGGTACTTAACCAATGCTTATGCAACACTAACTCTAAGAAGTGTTATCTCTACAGAGATTGTAGATGCATTTATGGCTGAAGATGATATAACTA
>JAFLJV010000042.1 GCA_022712845.1 Sulfurimonas sp.
TAATTAATAGTGCAGTTATAATTGTTAGATATTTTGGTGGAACAAAACTAGGAACTGGTGGATTAGTAAGAGCATATAGTGATGCTGTTAATTTAGTTATTAACTCTTCAAAATTATTTGAATATAAAGATGAAATAACTAAAAAAGTAATATTTGAGTATTCAAATATTAGAAAAATTGAGTATAAATGTAAAGTTCATAATATAGAGATAATTCATAAAGAGTTTAGTGATAAAACAATTTATGAATTAAAATCAACTAAAGAGGATATGAAAACTTTTTTAGCTTCTTCCTTGAACAGCATTTCCCATATCCCACATAGGTAAAAATATACCAAGAGCAAGTAATATAACCATACATGCAATAATTAAAAGCATAAGAGGCTCTATTGCTTCAGATAGCCCATCAATAATAGCATCAAAGCGCATTTTAAAGTATTCAGCAACTTTTTTTATCATAGTATCTAGCGTACCACTATCTTCACCAGCTTTTATCATTTGAATAATCATGTTTTCAAATAATTTAGTATCCTCTAAGCCTTTATTTAGAGATGAACCTTTCTCAACAGCTGATCTTACAGTGGATAGTTTTTGTTTTAATGGAAGGTTGTCAATCATTGAAATTGACGTATCAAGAGCTTCCGCAATAGGAATACCAGCACGAATTAGTTCAGAAAATACAAGGGTGAATCGGCTAAGTGTTGCATACATAATTATATTTTTTATTAAATATGTTTTAAGTAATGCTTTGTGCCAAGCAAATTTAATATTTTTATTATTATTAATAAGGTATTTAAAAGTCATAAATGAAGTAAATAAAATGGCTAAAACATAGGGCCCATAATTATTAAATAGATGTTCTAGTGTAAGAAGTATTTGTGTTGGTAAAGGAAGATTTGCACCTAATTCTTCAAAAATTGTTTTAAATTGAGGTACAACATAAGATATTAAAACTGTAAATGCAATTGCCATAGCAATCATTACATTTCTTGGATATGCCATTGCTTTTTTAAACTTTATAACATTTGCTCTTATCTCTTCTAGCATATCTGCTAGTGAATATAGTGAATCATCTAAATTACCAGTTTTTTCACCAAGTTGAACCATAGCAATTGTTAAATTTCCAAGTTCAAAACGAAAATTTTCCATAGATTTTGATAATGAGTGACCAGAGTTTATATCTTCTGCTAATTTACCAAAAACTAATTTTAAATTTTCGTCTTGTGTTGATTTGGCAATCTCACTAAGCGAGTCATAAATGGAGATACCAGCATTTGTCATAACTGCTAATTGCCTAATAGATGCGATAAGTGCATCAGGTTTGATTTTTCTCTTTCTTACATTTTTTAAAAGATCATTTTTAAATCTTTTAAGTCTGTTTTCAAGTGGTTCTTGTCCTTCAACAACTTTAATTATTATACCTTGATATTTTTGTTTTGTAATTTCACCAGCTTGTTTTTTATCTTGAGCATATATGCCAACTTGATCTTTTTTACCTTTTATAAGAATAGTTGCTATAAAATATTTCATTATTTTGCCACCTTTAAAATTTCTTCAATACTAGTAATACCATCAAGTGCTTTATTGATCCCATTTTGTAATATTGGAACAAAGCCATCTTTAATTGCTTGAGTATATAAAATATCATTTGATGAACCCTTTGCTATTAATGATGAAAGTTTATCGGTAATATCTAAAACTTCACAAATCATTTCTCTACCCATATATCCACTTTCATTACACTCTTTACACCTTAAACCTATATAAAATTTGCTTTTTTTCTGTATATACTCACTAATATCTTCAAAAACTGAAGCAGATATTTTTTCTTCCACTTTACAGTGAATACATATCTTTCTTATGAGCCTTTGTGCTTGTATTGTAACTAAAGCACCACTAATTAAGTAGTGAGGAATTCCCATGTCAACCATACGAGTTATAGCACTTATAGAGTCATTTGTATGAAGTGTTGATATAACTAAGTGACCTGTTAATGCTGCTTTAATAGCAATCTCTAGTGTTTCATGATCACGAATCTCACCAATCATAATCTTATCAGGATCTTGTCTAAGAATTGAGCGAAGAGCATCAGCAAAACTAAGTCCAACTTTTGGATTTACTTGAACCTGTTGGATTAGATTCATTCTATACTCAACAGGATCTTCAACTGTTATAACTTTGTCTTCTACATTTCTTAATTCATTTAATGAGCCATAAAGAGTTGTCGTTTTACCACTTCCAGTTGGACCAGTTACAAGAATTATGCCATAAGGTGAACTTAAACCACGAAGAAGTTTTTGATAACTCATACTATCCATACCAGCTTCTTCAAGTTTTACAAGTGCTTTTTGTTTATCAAGCACCCTCATAACTATTGATTCTCCATAAAGAATAGGAAGAGTTGATATACGGAAATCATATTCTCTATCACCAACTAATGTTGAAAAACGTCCATCTTGAGGTTTTCTTTTTTCAGCAATATCAAGATTTGCTAATAGTTTTAATCTTGAAGCAAGTGGTGGATATATATCTTTTTCAAAAATAAATACCTCTGTTAGTTTGCCATCTATTCGAGCACGAACAACACAATTTTTTTCAGTTGGTTCAACATGCACATCACTAGCACGACCTTTAATACAAGCAGCTAATATAACATCTATTAAAAGTAAAATAGATGATGCTTCTTGTTGTTCTTCTATAGAGCTAATAGAGTTTAATTCATCTCTGATTTTTTTAATTAAACCTTTTACACTATCTTTTAGCTCAACTTTAAAAAGGTATGAATCAATTTGTTTTTTTGTAGCGACAGCAACTTTTATAGGTTTTCTTATAAATAGTCTTTGTATCGCTTCTTGAGCTTCTATATCAAAAGGATCACAAAAGGCAATTACTATGTTTAAATTATCTTCTAAAACAGGAAGTACATTATATTTTTTTAGTTGAGTGAGAGATACCTTTTCTGTAAGTTTGTAATCCATATCTATAGAATCTAAATCTAAAAAAAGAAGATCTTGCTCTTTTGCAAGTTTCTGTAAAATATCTTTTTCATCAATATAGTCATAATCATCTATTATAGAGATATCATATACACCATTTTGTATTTTTTCAACTATAAATCTTATAAGTCTATCCATGGTCATGAAACCAGATAGAGTAATATCTCTAAGAATTAAGTTACTGTTTAATCCTTTAGCAATAAGTCTATCAACTTGTGCTTTCATGATAAAGCCATTTTCTTATAAATCTGAAGTGATTCTATCCATAAAATGTCTCCTACCAGTATGCGTGACGTTTAATCATAACCGAATTATAATATTTTTCTATAACAACTTTACTTAGTCTATTGTTTTTTACAAGATAAAGTTTATATGTTATTTTTTTATCATTTTTATTTTCAAAAAGATAAAAAGCTCTTGGTTCATGTTTACCAAGTTTAGCATATAAATCAAAAACTTTTGATAATGTGTAGTCAGTTGTAGGTAATTTAAAAGAAGATAAATCATAATTATCTACTAAAGCATGGTATAAAAGCTTTTTTTGCATTAATATAACAGAGAAATATGCAGAATTTGCACGAGCTTCTTTTGAGAACTTAAGAGTTGCTATTGGCACTGACAATCTATCAATATAATCTGCTTTTAAACAAGCAAAAGCATATAAGGAGATATACTCTTCATTTTGTCTGTAACGGCTAAAGTTACGAAAGCCAAGATTACAAACTTTTTCGTATTTTTCATTTTGATATAGATTAAACATATCTTGTTTTATGTCAGCATATAAGTTTAATGTAATAAAGATTATTAATAGTATTTTCATTTGAATTTCCCTGATATAATTTCATCTAATAAAAGCCTAGCTTGTGATGAGTGAGAGTAGTTAATATATTTTTGTAATGTTTTAATAGCCATATCTTTTTTATTAAGCTTAACTAATGATTTTGAGAAAATAATCCAGCTTGCTTCTATATTATTGTTAATTTTATTTGTAATAAGAGCATAGTTATAGGATTTATCATATTCTTGTAATTGATAGTATTTTTTTGCTATAAATAAACTTAGTGCTGGACTATTATTTGTTTTAAATCTTTTAATAACATGGTGTATGTCATCATAAATATCTCTTCTCTCTATATTGATAATAGTTTTTTTCTCTATCTCAACTTTGGGATTTTTAATTATAATAACCTTCTCTTGTACTTCAGCTTTTAGTTTCTTAACTATAATTTTTTCTTTTTTTGTTATTGGTTTTTTTTCTATATTATTGTTTACTTCATAATATAGAGGAGTATTTGATTGCATTTTTTTAAGAAAATTAAAAGATGGTAAAAGTATAAGTTTATTATCCTCAATGATAATCTCTTTTTTTTCAGATATAGTTATTAATTTTTTAGGTTCTAATTTATTTATAATTGACTTTTGAGTATTATTAACATCTATGTTTTTAGTTTTTTGAATTTTTTGTACTAATACAGGTTCTTTAGTTATTAAGATATTTTTAAAAGAATAAATATTATTATAGAAAAAAATGATAGAAAATATAATAATACTTAAACTAGTAAAAAGTATGATATAAGGCATACGTAGTTTTTGTTTATATTTTTTATGTCTAAGTTCTAAATCATTAACATTAAGCATCTATTAATCCTGTATGAATTGCTGCCATCTCTATGATTTTATCTGAAACTTCACTACTTGTAATCCTGCTAGGATTATTTTTAATATAATATAGATAAATATCAAACATCGTATAGATAAGTTTATTGGTATCTCTATAATTGCCATTGGTTAATTTATGAATAGTATTTATTGATTTTACTCTAAACATACTTGCTGTATCTAAACAGTTTGCCTTCATCAATTTTTTTTGAATATAAATTTTAAGTTCTGTTATAGAAGCATTTTCAAGTTTAATACTTTCCCAAATTCTTGTTTGAAAGTGTTCTTTTGCTATTAAATCTTCTTTTTCTGTTTTATGTAGAGCAATAATAAATTTCATTTTTCTTGTATCTGATAAAAGCCTAATTTTTTCCATTAAAGGGGTCGAGTATAATTGAGCTTCATCTAGCATGATAAGTGGCATCATAGGATCATCTAACTCTTTCTTATTAACAACTTTCATAAATTGAGTAAAATTAAGTTCACCACTATATTCCATGCCGTATAAGTCTTGTGCTAGTGTTTTAAAAAATTCACTCTCATCTAGTATAGGTGTGCCATATAGATAAACTATTTGAGAAGATTTAAGACTTTGATAAAGTTTTAGTAAAAACATACTTTTGCCAGTACCTGGTTTTCCATATAAGAGTATCATTTTCAAAGGCTTTTTTATAGAATCTTTTAACGACTGATATATTATAGATACCCTGTCAAGTTCTATATAGTCCTTGGTATTTACAGTATCTAAAAAAACATCTCTTGAGTTTTCATAGATATTAGATTCCATTTTCCTCTTTCTTTTTTGGTTTTTTATTAGTTGTTATTTTATTATTTAGCATCATATCATCACTCAATCTCTCATATCCTAAATCAGATAAAGAGATATTATTTTGATCTGGCTTAATTATATGTGGAGTAATAATCATAACTAGTTCTGTAATCGTTTTAATATCTTTTTTATGACTAAAAAGACGACCTAAAAAGGGGATATCTCCTAGTAATGGAATCTTACTTTCCTGAGTAGAGGTTGAACTAGTTATAAGACCACCTAAAATAACACGGTGTCCATTTTTAACAGTTACAACTGATGATAATTGTCTACGAACTAAATCTGGTGGAATAGTTCTATCATTACCATCTTCAACTGCAAAAGTGTTAGATAGTGTCTCTGATAAGGAAGGATTTATTTTTAATGTAATTGTATCATCGGAAGATATTTCAGGTGTTATATCCAATAAAACACCAGCAAAAACAGATTTCACTTGTTCTCCAGTACTTTGTGACCCAGTGCCAGCACCAGCTAATGTTTCTGTACTAGTTATTTTATAAAAGTACTCTGTTCCAGCAGTTATTAAAGCTGGTTGATTATTAAGAGTTAGTACTTTAGGATTTGATATTGAGCTAACATCACCTTGAGTTTTAAGAAATTTAATAACCTCTTTTAAAGTTCCAGTTGCATTAACTGTTAGAAGATTATTATTTGTAGTCACTACACTGCCAATAATTCCTTTAGTAATTTTACCATCTTCAAATTCAGTTACTCCCTTATGAACAAGTTTATCTAACTGTAAATCAAGATTTTGTAGTGCAAACAGTTGTTGCCAATCAACACCGATAGTTTGACCTTCCGTCATTGTTATAGAAAGCAACTGTACATCAATTAAAACTTGAAGTTTAACTTTTTCTTGAAGATTTTCAAGATATTTTTCTAGTCTATTTATCTGTTTTAAAGTTGCAGTAACAGTAATGATACCAGCATTTTTATTTATAATAGGTGCTTCAGCTTTATAAATATCCTCTGGTCTATTTAAAATTCTTTGAAGCTCTAAGTCTAGTTCATGCCAAAAAACCACTTCATCACTACTTTCAATTTTCATGCCTGATGTACCAGAACTACTAGAACTGCTAGAAGTTGAATCTCCCCCTGAAGAACTTTGTGTTGTTGATGCTTCTGATGAACTACCACCACCCTCAGATGAAAGAGTAACATCAGTATTTGACGTACCTTTTCTTTGAGATAATATATAGTCTATATTAAACATTCTTGTATTTAAATAAGAAATTCTTAAAATATTATTTTCAAGAGTATATTGAAGATTATTTTCTTTTAAGATGATATCAAAAACTTCATCTATTGTTAAGTTATTTAGATTTGTTCTATTAAGTTTTGTATTTAAGAACTCATCAGCATGTGGATCAGTAACAATTATACTAAATTCACACTCACTACTAAGTTGCTCTACAAAATCTATTATTTTTGTATCTTTTGTAGAGCTGATACTAAATAGTTCAAAAGAACAATCAGCTAAAGCACTACTTGATAAGAGAAGTGTTAAAATCGTTGTTGTTAATGTTGTTTTAATTAGTTTCATAATTCATCCTACTTATTCTTAAATTTTAAATTTCGTTTTTTAGTATCTGTAGATAAAGTTAACTTTTTATTACCTTTTTTTAACTTTACAGAGCTTTTAGTAATTTTAATTACTAAATAATCATTTATTTTATCATCTTTTTTATACCACTTGCCATTAATCATAGCTGATGAATTTATGATAGTACTTAAGATAAAATTATCATTTGCAACCCTGTTTTTATTAGTACTTGATTTTGAAGACTTTGCAGTTTTAGAAGAAGATATATTTTTCGTACTAGAAGAGTTTTCTTTAGCAGTACTTTTTTTTACATAACCATTTTTTTCTAAAAAAACAAAAGGATTATTTACTCCTAATATTTTTGGACTTTTTCTTGGAGGTTTTATAGCTTCAATCTGCTCATCAACCCAAGGAAGTTCAGTTGCATAAATGGTATTTGCTAAAAAAAATGTTAAAAATATTATTGATAAAGTTTTCATTAGTAAGTAATCCCCCATACTGAAATATCTAAATCTGTGTTTAGAGCATCTTGTGCTTTTATATTTATATTGTGTACATCTACAACAAGATCACTTTTTTCTAAAGAATTAATAAATCTAACAGTATTTGAAAAGTTACCTTTTACTTGAAGTGTAATATCTAAAATATGCCCAAATGATTCATTATTATCAGCATATTCATTTGTGAAATTAATAATTTTTATATTATATTTTTTTGCATTTATAGATATAGAGCTTAAATATTCTCCCCAACTAACTTCATCATATATAAGAGATGATATTGTTTCTATCTTTTCTTTAATATATTTGTTGTTGTCTTTTGTACTTTCTAATTCAGTTTCAATAGCTTTAATTTGCATATTTAATTTATCAATTTTTACTAATGGATTAGCTCGTAAATAGAGCTCATCAGTGGTAATTTTTGATTTAATATCAGAAACTTTTTTCTTAGCATCGTTAAATTCATTTAATGATAAATCATAAAAAGGATAAGCTAAGACCGCTACAATGGCAAATAACATAATATAAACCATATAAGTGTCTTTTTGAGATTTTTCTTTAAAGAAAGCATCAACTCTTTGTAAGTAGCTTTCAAATGATAGTTTTAAGCTCATAATAGACTCACTTTTAATTCACCAAAGTATAACTTTGATTCCTTTATATATGAAATTTCATTTAATGAAAAATGAAATTTACCATCATATTTTCTAGTTAAATATTTAATTAAATCTGTAATTTTTTTATCTTTTGAAGAGACTAAAGCAAACTTAATTTCTTTAGCTGAATTAGCTTTATCATTCTCATTATAAGAGATAGATTCAACTCTAACTTTGTATCTATTTAAATCTTTTGTAAATTTATATAAAAGATTAGCTTTCATTGGATAATTTACTTTTACATCATGAATTTTAATCAATGTATTTTTCTTTTGAGTATATTCATCTTTTTCATAATTTAATAATGTGGTAACTTTATGTTTATCAGCTTCTTTATTTTTTATAGTTGCTTCTCTCGTTATTTTTATGTTGTGAAGTTCTTTATAATCTTCATTTAATAAATCATATTGTAAATTTTGAGCATAAGTAAGTGACCAGTATGAGATAGGATAGATAAAAGTAAGTATTAGTGAAGCAGCAACCAATAATATCGCACGACCACTTTCTCTTTGAATAAATTTTGGAGGTCTATGATAAATGGTAAAGTTACATTCATATCTATCTTCTGTGGGAAGCGTTGTATAAACATGCATAAGAGCATGAAGTTGATCAATATGATTTTCATTACTCTCAAATCCATAATCAAAATTAAAATTACTACTTTTAATTCCAAGTTCAACTTCGGACATCTCATCAAGTTTAGTATTTGTTTGAATTTGTGAATCAATATATATAAAATTAATTTTAGTTAAATCAAGAGCTCTTTTTACATAAGTTAAGACATCATTAATATTTGCGAAAATCTCCTTATATAATTTAATAAAGGCTTCTTTATAGTTACTTTCTGTAGTCTTAAGGTTTGCATTTGAGAGAAAATCTATAAAGTTTTCATACTCTATTCTTTCTCCATAAATTTCACAAAATCTTTCATGCATTTGTATAAATGAGTAATTTATTGATTTTGTATATACAAAATCTTTTTCATTATAGATAGTAATAAAGGTATCATTTTCTTGAAAATATATGAAACAGTGAACATCACCATCTTCGATAACATTTTTAGAATATAAAGATTTTAATAATAAAGGTGATGGAATAATGTAATCTAGGTATTTAACTTTATCTATTGTATTTTTAAATAATTCATTAATAACAATAGGATCAATTATAAATATATGAAAGTTTCTATTTTCATCATCTAAATTATTAAAAGTTTCAATGTATTGTATTTGGTACTCTACTGCTTGATCAAGCCCTAAATCATCATAAGCTTTACTATATATTGCGTCGTATACATCTTCTTCAGGAATATTTTTGCTAATAGCAATATTTCCATTGATGAAACCTTTTGTATTTAAATAAGAGATTGAGTATTGATCTTTTGAAAAACCTGGAGCATCTGTTTCATTTAAGAAACTTGAAACTGCATTTATATATGTGTTTTTATATGGATTTATAGAAAGTACACTAGAAAAAGAGAGTTGTTCTTTTTTGCTCATTGGTAAAAATCCTATTTAAAATGAACTTTTGACATAAAACAAAATTCATTATTTTTATAAAATTCGATCCTATAAATTTTATTAGATTTATCAATAGAAAATCTTTTATTTAAGTGATTAAGTTTTATACTTATACCACTCTCATTTTTATATTTCTTTGATGTGT
>JAFLJV010000043.1 GCA_022712845.1 Sulfurimonas sp.
TTATAGCAACAAGATATCACTCACTTATAGTAGATAAAAGCTCACTTCCAAGTAATATAGAAGCAACAGCTTACAGTACAGATGACAATGAAATAATGGCACTAAAAATTAAAGATAAAGAGATATATGGTGTTCAGTTTCATCCTGAATCAATAATGAGTCAATATGGACACAAAATGATAGGAAATTTTTTAGAGATATGAATTATAAATACATCTTATTCTTTATTTTAGGACTAGATGCACTTATTCTAATTATACAAACTGGGGAATTATCTATCTCATACTATGAGGCATCTTTGCTTTATGGAGATTTTTCACCCTTACAAGCTATTATAAAACTATCCATATATATTTTTGGACAAAATGATTTTGCCCTGCGATTTCCAATGATATTTTTCCATGTTATGAGTGTTTTGCTTTTATTTAAAATATCTGAAAAATATTTAAAATCTCAAAGAAACAGAGCTTGGTTAGTATTAGTTTTTATATTATTACCGGGGGTAATGAGTTCAGCTCTTATAGTTCATAGTGCAGGCTTTGTTCTTTTTGGATTACTACTATATGTATATATATATGAAAATTATTCATCTAAATACCTATATCCATTATTGATTATTTATTTATTAGTTAATGAAGGTTTTATATATCTGTTTTTAGCTTTAAGTATATTTGCACTATATAAAAAAGAAAAAGTTTTTTTTACATTTAATTTAGTTTTGTTTTTAATATCACTTATGCTTTATGGCATAGATACTCATGGCTCGCCAAAGGGATATTTTATAGACTCCATTGGTATATATGCCGCAATATTTACACCAATAATATTTATATATCTGTTTTATGTGCTTTATAGAAGATATTTAATAAAAGATATTGATATATTATGGTTTATAGCTACTGTTGCTTTTATATTTTCACTTCTTTTATCATTTAGACAAAGAGTAAACTTAGAATATTTTGCTCCATATTTAATGTTAGCACTTCCCTTAATGGCACAAACTTTTGAGCATTCATATAGAGTACGATTAAATCAATTTAAAAAAAGATATAGACTAATATTTATAGTCTCACTTTCTTTATTATTTATAAATAGTTCTGTCATCTTTTTTAATCAATATCTTTATTTGATAATAGAAAAACCAAGAAAGCATTTTTCTTATAAAATGCATGTTGCTAAAGAGTTGGCAGCAAAATTAAAAGAAAAAAATATAACATGCGTACAAACTGATAAAAAAATGTCAATAAGATTAGAGTATTATGGTGTAACTAAATGTAACAAATATCTACTGCAAAAAAATCAATTAGATAGTAATCACAAAGATAATGTAACAATAAGTTACAAAAATAGAGTTGTTTATTCAGCTCGTGTTACAAAGTTAAACAAAATTTAAATCTATTTGATTCTTAAGTGTGTCAAATAGTACTAAATCAATTAAGATACGATATAATTTCGTAAATTAAACACAGGGAGTTGCAAATGGCTCAAAAAGCGATTAGAGAATTTGACGCAAAATCAATTTTAGCAAAACATTGGGATAAATATTTTCCAAACTTTACTTATGCTTATGAAACTGTAATGGTTCAAAATGGATCAGAATTAAAAGAAGCTGCAAAAAACAAGACATGGTTAAAAGATAAATCACTTGTTGCTAAACCAGATATGTTATTTGGAAAACGTGGTAAAAATGACTTGGTACTTTTTAGAGATAAAAAACCAGGTGATGTTTCTTTAAAGAAAGCTACATCATGGATTGATGAAAAATCATCTTCAGAACAATCAGTTTACTTTTCATTTGATGGAGATACTCCAACTGGTGATGCAAGTGTAGATATGCTTACTCACTTTATAGTTGAACCATTTACTCCACATAAACAAGAAGAAGAGTACTATATCTCTGCTACGTGTGTTGGTGATGATGATATGCTTTATATGTCTGCTGAAGGTGGAATGGAAGTTGAAGAGGGTTGGGATGAAAAAGTTACTGAAGTAGCATTCAAAATAACTGATACTGAAGCTGCTATTGCTAAAAAAATTAAAGCTAACATCCCTAAAGATGTAGCTAAAGCCGATAAAGATGCTTTTGCTGAATTTGCTATAGGTTTTTTCAAAGCATACAGAGAGTTAAATTTCGCATACTTAGAGATTAACCCATTTGTAATGCAAGGTAAAAAAATCGAGCTTTTAGATATGGTTGCAAAACTTGATGATACTGCTGGGTTTATGATGGTAGATGAGTGGGGTGATGTAGAGTATCCTACTGCGTTTGGTATGGAAGCTAAATCTCCAGAAGTTGCAGCAGTTGAAGAAGCTGATGCAAAAACTGGTGCTTCACTAAAACTTACACTTCTTAAGCCAGAAGCTAGAATCTGGACTATGGTTGCTGGTGGTGGTGCTTCAGTTGTTTATGCTGATACTATTGCTGATTTAGCTGGAATTGAAGACCTTGCTAACTATGGTGAGTATTCTGGTGGACCAACAACTGGTGAGACAAAA
>JAFLJV010000235.1 GCA_022712845.1 Sulfurimonas sp.
ATTTTATAGATGCTGAGTTTCGCCACATTAAAATTGTTTCACCAAAAACAATTATAATCTCTTTAGCAGGACAAGATGGTGCTAGAGGTTTTGATTGGGTGAGTATTGATTTTGAGTTTAGTGGTATAAGTGATGCAAGACTATTAGACAACTCCAAACTTCCGCATATTGATATGAGTGATGGCATAAATATATTATTTGAAAATACACAATTTATATTTGGAATTGGTAATGAAAATAAAATATCAGCTCTAAAAAATTCTATCTGTCAAATCACATCTTCAACTCTTAAGTATCAAGAAGGTTCATTTTAAAACAAAATTATTTAACTTTATTTTATTTTGCTTGACATAACTATTAAAAATGTTATAATATAACAACGAACAATAAATCACAAAGTAGAATAACATGAAATATTTAGTAACTGACGACTCCAAACTTGCTAGAATGACTTTAATAAAATCACTTATTAACTTTACAGACAATGACAAAATTTTAGAAGCTACCAATGGAAAGGAAGCTCTTGGTATTATTAATGAGCATAAACCAAATATTATATTTTTGGATTTAACAATGCCTGAGATGGATGGATATGAAGCTATTCCAAAAATATTGGAAATTGATCCTAGCATAAAGATAGTTGTAGTTTCAGCTGATATACAAGCTAAAGCAAAAAGTATGGTTATGGATCTTGGAGCTAAACTACATGTGCAAAAACCCATTAATACTCAAACTATGCAAGAAATATTAAAATCATTAGGGTAATTTATGGAAAACGAAAAAATTACTCTGAGTGATGATGAAAAAGATGTGCTTCAAGAGCTTATCAATATAGCTTATGGAAATGCAACTGCTATTGTTGCGGATATCCTAGATGCTTTTGCTTCTCTAGGTATCCCCAAAATAGAGATAATGACAATAAATGAACTTCTTTTTAAATTTAATAATCTTAAGCATTCAAGTTATTTTTTTTCCACACAAGCATTTATAGGGGATTTTTCAGGAGAGTGTGTTTTTTTTATAAATGAAGAGAGTGCAAATAACTTAGCAAAACATTTAGATATAGATAACGCAAATGACTTAGATGATGCCATTTTAGAACTAACAAATATACTAACATCATCTTTAACAATGAGACTTGCCCAGGAGATGCATACAGAAGTTACATATGCATTACCAAATATTTCTAAGATACCACTCAGTGAACTCTCTAGCAGTAAAACACTTCAATACTATTCACAAGTAATTGTTATAGATACTAAACTAAATTTTAAAAAACAACATATAGATGGTCAACTATTTATTTTAACTAAGGATGGATCAATTAGATGGCTCAAGAGACAACTAAATATCATTCTGAAATCACTAATATAAATCAAGAAATTATCGATAATATCGATAATGGAATTCTAATACTTGATAGTGAGCTCAAAATTTATAGTTTTAATAAATGGCTTGAACTTCATACTGGTTTAAAAGAAAAATCTATTTTAAATAAAAAAATTAGTGATATATTTGATAATATAAATACAAAAACACTCATTAGAAAAATAAAAACAGCTATACAAATACAGACACCTACATTTTATACATCAAATATATCAAAATATCTTATACCAATAAAAATCAATCAAATAAGCTCGTCAAAATACTCTTTGATGCAACAAGATGTAAGTATAATTCCTCTTCATGAAAAAAAAAATCTTGTAGCTCTAATTATTTCAAATCAAACAAATATGGCTAATACAAATGCCTCACTTAAAGAGAACATTGAAACGATTGAGAAACTACATAATGAAGTTATAAAAGAAAGAGAAATCATAGATAAAAGAGTTTTACTTGTAAAGATTAACAAAGAACTAATTATTATTGATGCATCAAAAGCTTATTTAAAATTAGCAAACTATGCTAAAGATGAACTTCTAGGTAAAAGCTTTTTTAAATTCAAAAAATATAATTTTTCTAAAAAATTAAAAGAAGAGATCATTCATCATATAAAAACTCAAAGTGTTTTTAAATTTGAATATAAAACAATAATTAAAGATACTGAAGAATTATGGTTTAAGGTAACATTAGTTCCTGAGTATGATATAAACGGTAAGCATATAGGATTTCTTTTATTTAAAAATAACATCTCTGCTTCTAAAGAGCTTCAAACTTATCAAGAACAAATCATTTTAAACTCTAGGTTTACAGCAATGGGAGAGATAATAAATATGATTGCTCATCAATGGAGACAGCCTCTTTCTCAAATGAGCTCTACATTTATAAATATACAGTTAAAAAAAGATTTAGGCACCTTAGACTCTAAATACTTAGATAATGCACATAATGATATTTATAACACCATTCAATACCTCTCTACACTCATTGATGATTTTAGAGGCTATTTTGATGAAGATGAACATATTGCAGAAGTAGCACTTCATGATATATTTGAAAAATCAAAAATATTTATACAAAGCAATCAAAAACCTAATGAGATTGCTTGTATACAAAATATTGATAAAGATTTAAAAATATCAACTTATAAAAATAAATTAACTCAAGTGATAGTTAATATATTTAAAAACTCTATTGATGCTTTTAAAGATAAAAAGATAAAAAATAAACAAATTACAATTAATGCTACTAAAAAAAATAATTATATTCTTATACATATTATTGATAATGCTGGTGGGATAAAAGAAGATATAATCAAAAAAGTGTTTGAACCTTACTTTTCAACAAAATCTAAAAATAGAACAGGACTCGGTCTATATATGTCTAAAAAAATAGTACAAGAGAATTTAAATGGTACTATTAGCGTAACAAGCAGTAATGAAAATACAAATTTATTGATAAAACTACCACTTCAGTTATAATTTATGTAATATTTAAGAACTATTTATATAATATCTAAATACATTGAAAAAGGGTGAATTATGAGCAAAAACACAGTAACACTCACAAATAATCGTGATGGCAAAAGTTATGAGTTTGATATACTTGATGCGACAGTAGGACCATCAGTTATAAATATATCAACTCTTTACAAAGAAACTGGTATGTTTACTTATGATGAGGGTTATACATCTACTGCCTCTTGTAAATCAGATATAACATATATAGATGGTGCAGCAGGAAAACTTATGTATAGAGGTTATGATATCTCTTACCTTTCTAAAGAAAAAACTTTTTTAGATACAGCTTTTCTTCTTTTAAATGGTGAACTTCCAAGTGAAGATGAACTAGGTGCTTTCTCATTTGAGATGCAAAAAAGATCATTTGTTCATGAAGGGGTAAAAAAACTATTTGATGCCTTTCCTGATCGTGCTCACCCTATGGCAATTCTCTCAGCTGGTGTTTCAGCACTCTCAACATTTTACTATAATCACTTAGATATAGAGTCTCCCGAAGAATATAAAGAGATGTCAAATAGAATAGTTGCAAAAATTCCTACACTTGCTGCACTATCTTATAGATACTCAAATGGCTTACCAATTATCTACCCTGACATGGATAAAGGTTTTACAGAAAACTTTTTATGTATGTTAAGAGGTTATCCTCATGAATATGTTGAACTAAAAGAAATTGAGATAAAAGCACTAGATACTATTTTCACTCTTCACGCAGATCATGAGCAAAATGCATCTACAACTGCTGTTAGAAACTTAGCATCTACAAATGCTCATCCTTATGCAGCTATTAGTGCTGGTATTGGTGCATTGTGGGGAAGAAGTCATGGTGGAGCAAATGAAAGTGTTATTCGTCAACTAGAGATGATAGGAACTGTTGATAGAGTTGATGAATTTATAGCAAAAGCTAAAGATAAAAATGATCCTTTTAGACTTATGGGATTTGGTCACCGTGTATATAAAAATTTCGACCCTAGAGCTACTGTTCTTAAAAACATTCGTAATGAACTTATGGATGAGCTTTGTATTGATAGTGAACTTGTAGAAGTTGCAAATAAAATAGAGCAAATCGCACTAAATGATGATTATTTTATAAGTCGTGGCTTGTACCCAAATATTGATTTTTACTCAGGTCTAATTCTTCAAGCTCTTAAAATTCCTAAAGATATGTTTGCAGTAATTTTTGTTATAGGTAGGACACCTGGTTGGATTGCTCAGTGGAGTGAGTTAAATCAACAAAAAACTGTAAAAATTGCTCGTCCTCGTCAACTTTATATTGGACCAAATGATAGAACTCCAGAGCATTAAAGCTCGGCGTTGTGCTTTAGCCCTTAATATATGAACAACAATAGTCTGTTACTGTTTTTATCTTCAAATCAAAAGATGAGTTAGCAGGCACATTAAAACTTGACATTAAGTTCCTTTTTTACAAAATTATGTTTGAATTATATATTATTAAAACAAAAGGATATCTTATGCAAAAATATATATGTACAATGTGTGATTATGTTTATGACCCTGAAATTGGTGACCCAGATAATGGAATAAAACCTGGTACTGCTTTTGAAGACTTACCAGATGACTGGACCTGTCCTGATTGTGGTGAAGAGAAAGAGGAATTTGAAAAAGAGGACTAACAAAGTAAAAACTCTGTTAGTCACGCTTAAGTAATAAGCTATAAGATGTGAGGCAAAATTTTGAAGTAGCACTATAGTGCTTCAAAAAATTTTAACGAAGCAGCTTGTAGCTTATTCCCAGTCTAGTAGTCTTTGTTGACCTTCTAGACCTCTAATGTGAGTTACATCTTGGCTCACTTCTATAACACCCTTGTACTCACCCTCATCATTTCTAATAGCAAAATAACGGATGTGAATAAACTTACCTTTAAATGTTATCCAAAACTCAGCTTCATCTCTACGACCCGCTTTAAATTCACGAAGAATCATAAGAACTTGGTCTACTGACTTTGGAGGGTGACAAAACTTAACTTCACGCCCAATAATTCCAGCACTTCTTGGAAATACTCTATCTTCACCGCGATTGTAAAAGATAACAATATCGTTCTCATCAACATAAGTGATATCAACAGGCATAAATTTTAATAACCAGTTGATCTGCTCTGGTAACATGTGACCTTGTTCTAGGTCTATTCTACCCTCAAGTGAGAATGGAAGATTTCTTTTTTTAGTATCTTGTGATGGATGAACATACTCATTGTCCTCATGTGTAGGATAAGCAGTTGGGGCCTCATCAAACATCCAACCTATCTCCTCATCACCATCTCTCATATCTTTCCAATCATCTTCGGCTAACATCTCTAATGCTCTTGGAAGAAGTCTACCTTCTTCAACTTGCATAATGTGTTCTAGATTATGAAAAAGATTTTGAAGTACCATCATTAAAGATTGCATCTCACTAGTTTCAACTAAGCCTCTTGCTTGTTTAAAAATAGCACGGATATCATCATGAAAAGCCCACATATTTTGACTCGGACTTGTCCAACCATACTTCTCTAAATATGGAAAAAGTTGATTCTCTTTTCTTGCAAAGTGAAGCTCTACTTTACAAAGTCTTGTAAATTTTTCTTTAAACTCTTCATAGTTGTTTTGGATGTCAATACTGTTAATACTAGCCATCAATCCACGAATCAGTTGATTCTCTTCTAGGTATACTTTTACTGGGTGACCTTCTGGTAAATTGTTCATATATTGCCTTAGTTTTTAATAATGGGATTATACTCTGATTATATTTTTTACCTTTTGATATGAAGCAAGTTAAGAGATAGTTATTTTTCTCTTAAGCAACATTGTGTTCTTTTACTACTTTTTTTTACAATTAACTATCATTAAGTAAGAGACCATAAATAACTTCATACTCAATGAGAAAAGAAGTTATAAGAAACAAGGCAAAAATTCGCAGGAGCTACTAGTAGCTTCAAGGGTTTTTAACGACGTAGCTTATGACTTCTTTTCTCACCCTGAGGGCAACATTTAAAAAATTCATCTTTTACGTTGAACTTCACTTAACGATACTATTATCGCCAAATAAAGTTCGCCTTGAATCTAAACTTTTTAAATGTTATTGAGTATGAAGTTATTTATGGTCTCTTACTTATGTTCAAATAACGGCTAAAAAAGTATTAAACACACACTTTTTTCTTAAGTTTCAACTATATATTTTTAAAACAAATAACTTTAAAATAGGCAAAATCCCTATTTTTAGGTAAACTTACTAAAATTAAATAGAACATTTTTTGTGATAGTTAATTATCATATACAATATTAAATATATAAAGTGTTCGTTGAATAAATAGTTGTCGATAAATTAAATAGTAAAACTAATTATAAATCACAACCACCAAGGAAAAACTATGAAAAAACTAATATTTATAATACTAGCAATATTATTAGCAACTACAGCATATTCTAGTTCATTGAAAGAACAGCAAAATGAAGATCAAGCATTTCATTGCCCAGTTACTGTGTCTAAAGAGTTTGATAAACACAATTCACTTGAGTATTTGGGTTACACTACATCACGTTTTTTACTAAAAGACGGCAATGCCGATTTTTATTTGGCTAAGAAAATTGAGAAGATAAATGAGAAAACATATACATCGTTTAGCTTTATTGCAATTCACTATGTTGCAGATGATGAACCCATCATAGATGCCACAACCAGATATTATGCCGATGGCATTAACCTATGGGGTCTCGAATATAGTGAAGAATTGATAGAGCATTATTCAACATTACTGTTACCTTGCCTTGATAAATTAGTAACAGAAGTAGCATCACCAGCCACAATAAGCCAT
>JAFLJV010000044.1 GCA_022712845.1 Sulfurimonas sp.
CCTTTTAGATGTGCGTACTCTTTAACTGATTCGAATGTTGCTTTTATCTCTGTTGGATGGTGACCATAATCATCGATAATTACGCTGCCTTTTTCAGATCCAACAATATCAAATCGTTTTTTGATACCTTTGAATGTAAGCAGATTTTCTCTGATCTCTTCAATATCCATAGACTTGTTTGCAGCGAAAATTGCTAAAGCCGCATCAAGAGCGATGTGTTTACCAAATCCCCAAACATCAAAATTACCTAAATCTTTAAGAGTGAATCTTGTATGAGGTTCATCATCTATAAGAATAAATTCTATATCTGTAATATCTTTACTTGGGTATAACCATTCTGCTTCTATTTCGTCCACTAATTTACTCAAAAATGGATCTTCAGCATTTAGAACACGACAAGGAGCAGATTTGATAAATGTTTTATATGAGTCATAAAAACGCTCATAGTTATAATCATAATATTCCATATGTTCAGGTTCAGCATTGATAACTATTGCACAATGTGGATTTGAATTGATAAAACTTCCATCACTCTCATCAGCTTCAAAAAGCATAACATCAGTATCTGGGTTATATCTAACATTTGAGCCAAATGCTTTTGATTCTGCACCAATTATTGCTGAACCACTCATAATAGAACTAAGAATCGCTGTAGTTGTACTTTTACCATGTGCACCAGCAACAGAGTAAACTTTTGAATCATCAAGAATTTTAAGTAAAGCTTCACGACGAGCAAGTACTTCTATACCTTTGACTTTTGCTCGAATGATTTCTGGATTATCAGGAGAAATTATTGCTGAATGTATTACTAAATCTTGGGAGTTAATTGCAGATGAGCAGTGAGGAATTGTAATTTTTATACCCATTTTACGAAGTTTTTTAGTTATTACAGTATCAGAAATATCAGATCCACTAATTTCATGCCCTTTAAAATGCATGTATTGTGCTAAACCTGAGATACCAATTCCACCAATCCCAATAAAATGAATTTTCATATTCTTACTCCTCAACATTTTTGGAGTTATTAAGCAATTTTTGTGCCTTTTCATTAAAACAACTTATATAAAAAGTACTAGCTTTCTCAGTTGCATCAATATCTGCGATATTTGATAAAAAATCATCAAAATTTATATTTTCTTTTGAAGCAATCCAATGAAATTTTAGTGCTAATGAAAACTTATCATCATCACTAAGCCCACTAAGAACTTCAAACAAAGCACTAGCATCTGAAATTTGACCTGCACTATAATGTTCAATCGCATATTCATAAAGAGCTCTTAGTGTTGCAAAGTCTTGTACTTCATTCATATTCATAACTCTGTTGGCCTCTAAAGTATCAGTAAGTTTTTCTAATGCTAAATCAAGAATATTTGCATAAAAACCAGAAATTGTATCTTCATCAAAAATTTCATGTGCTTGTTCTTCTAATACATAAAGTGAAGCTATGTCAAATTTTTGTTGAGCTTTTAATACTTTTTCTTTTAATTCCTCAACCTTATTGCCCATTTAAACATTCCTTAATTCTTAGTAGTGCACTTTTTGTTTTTTCTTGCGTTTCAACTAAAGCAATTCTTACAAAATTTTTACCTGGATTTGTGCTATTTGAATCTTCTCTTGCTAAAAATTCACCAGGTAATACTTTTACATTAAAATCTTGAAATAGTTTTTTTGTAAATCCTACAGGGTTATTAACTTTTAGCCATATATAAAATGTTGCATTTGGTATATCAATTCCTAAAATCTCTTTTGCAATAATAAAGTTATTTTTATAAATTTCTCGTGAGAGTTTTACATGTTCCTCATCACTCCAAGCAACAGTTGCTGCACTTTGAAGAGGAAGAGGGGAAGCACAGCCAATATAAGTTCTATACTTCATATACTTATTTAAAATGTTTTCATCTCCAGCTATAAATCCTGAACGAAGACCAGGAGCTGATGAGCGTTTGGAGATAGAGTTAACTACAAGTACATTTTTAAATGTTGTATTTCCAATATGCTTAGAAGCTTCAAGAAGTGAAGGTATAGGCTCTCTTGTATATATTTCACTATAACATTCATCATTTAAAAGAACAAAATTGTGTTTTAGAGCTAAAAATACCCACTCACTAAGTTCATCTAAAGTTAGTGTAGAAGTTGTTGGGTTATTTGGAAAGTTTAAAATAACAAGATCACATGTAGCTAATTCGTCTTCATTTATTTGAGGTTTAAAGCTGTTTTCTTCATTAAGATTTAGATGAATTATTTTTGCTTTTGAAGCAATTGCTGCACCTTCATAAATTTGATAAAAAGGGTTTGTAAAAGCAATAATAGGCTCTTTTTTATTAAATAGTAAAAATTGAGGAAAATTAAAAAGAACTTCACGAGTTCCAAATGTAGGAATTATTTGTTCATCACTAAGTTCTATTTTAAATCTTTTTGAAACAAATTTTCTTTGAGCAGCCCTTAGTTCAGGCTCTCCTGATGTTTTAGGATATTTTTTAAGTAAATTAGAATTTTCTTTTAGAGCTTTTTGTATAAAATCTGGAGTCTCAAACTGAGGCTCTCCAATAGTTAAGATAGATGATTCATAGTTTTTATTTGGTATAATGTTTTTAAGTAAATTGTTTAATTTTTCAAACGGATATGGTTCAAAATTCATCTTGTATTGCCTTTGGGTTTCCCCTTATATAATCGCGGTATTATAGCTAAAATGTATTAGAAACAAGTTAATAAAGTTTTTTTACTGTTATAATTAAGTTATAGATAGTACACAGAAACTTTGTTTATTAAGTTTAAAATTGATATTTATTGTTAAAGAAAATTATGATACTATTGTTGAAAATATTATAAAAAGGATGTCATATGAAAAATGTAATTTTAATTACACTAGCTATTTTGTTTATTGGATGTAGTGAGGATAATAAAACCACAACCAAAGTAGATACTGTAGAAAAAATTTCTGAAGTACAGTTACAAAAACAAGTTGAACAAGAGTTAGTTCAAGAAGTTGTTCAAGAAGTTGAAGCTGTTGAAGTTACTGCTAGAACAGGTAAAATGATTTTTGTTACATGTTCAGGTTGTCATGGAATTGATGCTTCTAAAAAAGCACTTGGAAAATCGCAAGTGATAAAAGGTTGGTCTATTGAAAAAACTATGGATGCTTTAAATGGTTATAGAGCTGGAACTTATGGTGGAGATACAAAAGCTGTTATGCAGGGGCAAGCATCAGCACTTAAAGAAGAAGAGATAAAAATTATAGCAGAGTATATATCTCAACTATAGATATATACTTATTTAGTTAATACTCAAGATTTTGGTAATCCAAATTTTTGAGTTATTAACTCTCCTTCATCATTAAAAAAAAGATAATATAAATAATCTTTTTTAACTTTTAGTCCAGCTAAAAATCTAAGTGCTAGATTTGCTTGAAGTGAGGCTATATGCATAACTATTGGGGCTGCTATTCCTGCTGGAGTTTTTTTGATAATTTTAAAAGCATCTGTAAATGACGACTCATCTATAAAACATACTTGACCATGAAACGCTTCAACACTTCCATATAACCAAGGCATATTTTTTTCTTTTGCATAAGCATTAATTTCACCACGAGTTGGAAGGTTATCAGTAGCATCTATAATTAAATCAACTTTTATATCTTTTTTGGAGAACTCTTCAAAATCACATTGATGTGCAATAGCCTTAACATAAGGACATCTTTGCTCAATAAGCTGAGCATTTATGACAGCTTTATTTTTACCTTCATCACCAATTTTAAAGGCAATTTGACGATGAATATTGTGAAGTGATACTTCATCAAAATCAATCATATGAATCTCACCAATGCCACTAGCACCAAGAGCAAAAGCTAAAGAACTTCCAAGACCTCCAGAACCAACAACAGCTATTTTTTTACTTTGTAGTAAAGTTTGTGTATTCTCACCCCATAACTGTACTTGGCGATGAAAGTATTGCATCATATATTAGTCCTTTATTTAAATAAATTTACAACATTTGCTTGAACAGCATTTGCTTGTGCTTTTGCAAAGAAACCTGTTTGCATTAATATATTCATTTTTGAAAAATTTGCACTCTCAAGAGCAAAATCAATATCTCTGATTTGTGACTCTGCAGAAGCGGTATTTACTTGGGTTACAGTAGTATTACGGATATTAGACATAAGTTTATTTTGTGCAGCACCTAAGTCAGCATGAATACCACTAACATTTTCCATAGCATTATCTATACTATCTAGGGCAGTTGCTCTACCTGCAGCAGTTGTTACATCAATAGTACCAACAAGAGAGGCAACAGTCGCATCACCTATAGTTACACTTTGCGTTTCACCTTGATTTGCTCCAGATTGTGTAATAAAAGTTCCATCTCCAGCACTTCCTCCAGTTCCATCAAGCAGTTTTATACCATTAAAACTTGTAGATTTCGCAATATCATCTGATGATTCAAGTAAAGCATCAATCTCTTTTTGAATTATAGCTCTACCATCTGCATTCATAGCTCCATTTGATGCTTGAAGAGTTAGTGTTCTAATTCTTTCTAGGTTATCGTTTATACCTTGCATAGCTCCATCAGCAACTTGAATTAAACCTATAGTACTGTTTGAATTCATAATACCTTGTCCCATTCCTGCAACTTGAGCTGAGAGTTGATTTGCAATGCCTAGTCCAGCAGCATTAAATGAGGCACTATTTAAAGAAGAACCAGAGGAGAGAGCTCCAAGACTTTTATTAAGACCAAGGGAATTTTGATTTGAGTTAACATTTGCAGTTAATGCACTGATATTATTGTTTATACTAAAACTCATTATAAATCCTTTATAACAATTTACTTAAATTATTACCATACTAACTAAGTAAGTTAATAAATAACAATTTTATTTTGTAAGATGTCAAGGCAGATTATTGCAGGAGCTACTAGTAGCTTCAATGTAATCTAACGCAGAGATATTGCAAAAGAAAATCGCCCGTAGGGAAGTATTTAGAGGCACGATTTCAGCACTTAAAATTTTTGAAGCTACTAGTAGCTCCATCATATTTTAAATACTAAACTCATACCTCTAAATACTTTTCTTTATTAACTTACTTAGTTAGTATGGTAACAATTATAGCACTTTAAATATTATATTTTATTTAGTATTTTTATTTAATAATACTCTTTTATTTATCATATCTTTAAATCCCCAAAGTTTTCTTGCTTGAATAACCTCTGTATGGCTCATATCTACTATCATTAGCTCTTCTTTATTTCCTAAATGCTCTAGTATCTCTCCATTTGGAGAGGCTAGAAGTGAGTCACCATAAAAATGCCAATTGTAGTCTGTATCTTCATATATACCTATGCGATTTGCTCTTAAAATATAACAGTTATTTGTAAAAGCACGTGATAGTACAAGTGCTTTCCATCTATCAAATGAGTCAAATGTAGATACACTTGGAAGTAAAATACAGTCAACATTTTTAGATGATAATTTATCAAATATTTCATCAAAATGGATCTCAAAGCCATTCATTACAGCAAATTTAAAACCATCAATCTTAAAAATAAGAGGTGCTTGAAGTGTTTTTATCTCATTGTTAAAAAATTTTTCTTCATTCCAATGGGAGTAGTTTATGAGAAGTTGTTGTTGATAGTATGAAGTGGAGTTTGGAGCAAATTTAGCGATAGTTTTATAAATATTTTGTTTTTTCACAATAACTAAAGGGGCTATTATTGTCATGTTGTATGTAGAAGAAAGCTCTTTTAAAATTTTACTTTGATGCTCGGCTTGTTCTTTTATCATACTAAGTGAGAATGTTTGTAATTCTTTAAAAAAAGGGTTTAGTATATATTCACCTAAAAGTAAAACCTTAACACCTTGTTTACTTGCTGCTCTAATATAGTTATATAGTTTTGTTGAACTCATACCTTGAGTAGAGAGTTGAAGAACAGCACATTTCATTATTTAGCTTTAATCTCAGTAATTTTAATCTTTGCATCTTCTAAAATTTTTTGAGCAGTATTTAGTTCTTTCATACCTTTTTCATAAGCTTTTACACTATCTTGCAAAGTTATTTCAGGATTCATAAGAGTTTCTAAAATCTCTTTTGCACTATCTAGTTTACTTTCAAAATCATCTTTAGCCATTTTGTTTCCTATCATCTAGTATATCTTTAACATAATCTTCAAACATATCAAACTCTACTAAAAATGCATCATGACCATAATCACTTTGAACCTCTTTGTAAAAATGATTTTTATGTCCTACCTCTGTTAGTGCATCATCTAGTTCTTTCATCTCACAACTTTTAAAAAGTTGATCACTTCTAAAACTTATAAGATGAAGTTCAGTATTTACTTTTTCTAAAGCATCATGTAATGAGTCAAAACCACGAGAGAGATCATAAATATTTATAGCTTTAATAAGATACAGATATGAAAGTGGATCAAACCATTTTGTAAAGTTATATCCATTATATTCGAGATATGATTCAACTTGAAATTTACCAAAAAGCTCATAAAGTCCATCAGTTCTTTTATACTCTCTACCAAATTTTTCACTCATTGATTCCGAAGATAAAAAACTAATATGCCCAGCCATACGACCTACTGCCATACCAGATAAACCTTGCTCTTTAATCACTTCACTATCATAATAACCTTGTTTAAAATCAGGATCTTTAAGTATAGATTCTTGAGCTACTTTATTAAAAGCTATTGCCCAAGGTTGAGTTGCATGAGTTGTTGCCATAGCTATAATTTTTGATGCAAACTTAGGGTACAAGACTGCAAACTGAAGTGCTTGCATCCCACCCATAGAACCACCTATAATCGCATAAACACTATGTATGCCAAGTCTATCAAAAAGAATTCTTTGAGCTTTTACCATATCTTTAACTGTTATAACTGGAAATTTATATCTATATGGATTATGATGTGGAACTTGTGGACTCATTGGACCAGTTGAGCCAAAACAGCTACCAATTACATTTGAGCATATTACAAAAAATTTGTTAGTGTCTACAGTTTTGTTTGGACCTATAAAAGAATTCCACCAACCTGCTTTACTCTCATTTTCATAAGTACCAGCACAGTGATGAGAACCAGTAAGAGCATGACAGATAACGATTACATTACTTTTATCATCATTTAATTCGCCATATGTTTCATAAGTGATGTCATATGGTTCTAAAATACGACCGCTCTCTAAGTAGAGAGGATTCGTAAAATGTTGGGTATGCGTCTTAAGGTTTAATGACAATAGTTACGCCTCGATAGCCTGTTTTAAGTCTGCTATTAAGTCATCAATAAACTCTAATCCACAAGAGATTCTAACAAGTCCAGGTTGAACACCACAAGCCTCTAACTCTTCAGCATTTAATTGTTGGTGAGTTGTAGAAGCAGGGTGAGTGATGATTGATTTTGAATCACCAATATTTACAACTAAAGAGTAGATTTCTGTAGCATTTACAAGTTTTGTAGCAGCTTCTAAAGTATCAACTTCAAAACTTAAAAGACCACTAGAAGCACCATTTTTAAAGTATTTTTGTGCATTTGCATAGTTTGAATCACTCTGTAGTCCTGGATAGTTAACTTTTTTAACTTTAGGATGAGCTTCTAAAAATTGTGCAAGTTTAAGAGCATTGCTAGAGTGTTCACGCATACGAAGTGCAAAAGTTTCAATACCTTGAATAAATAACCAAGAGTTAAAAGGAGATACAACAGCACCTAAATCACGAAGAAGTGAAAGACGAGTTCTTAAAGTATATGGAGGTAGTGGAACATCAACATAAACTAAACCATGGTAAGAAGGATCAGGCTCATTAAATTGTGGGTAACGAGGATTTGCTTTTAGTTTTTCTAAAAGATTTTTTCTCTCAACTAAGATACCACCAATAGCAAGACCTTGACCAGTAGTATATTTTGAAGCACTATGAACTGAAATATCAGCACCATGCTCAAAAGGTTTACATAAAACAGGAGTAGCAACAGTGTTATCAACAACAGTTAAAACACCATGTTTGTTGGCGATAGTTGTAATAGCTTCTATATCTGCTACATCAATACTTGGGTTTGTTAAAGATTCAAAGAAGATAACTTTAGTTTTATCATCTATAAGTTTCTCCATTGCCTCAGTGTCATGAACATCAAAAAATCTAGCTTCAATCCCAAATCTTTTAAGTGTATGAGAAGCTTGAGTAAGAGCTCCACCATAAACTTGGTAAGCACAGATAATGTTATCACCAGCTTCAGCAGCATTTGCGATAGCATAAAAAATAGCACTCATACCACTTGCAGTTGCGATAGCAGCTTCTCCACCCTCTAACTCTGCAAATCTTTTTTCAAATACATCAGTTGTAGGATTATTAAGACGAGTATAGATGTAACCTAACTCTTTTAAAGCAAATAGATTACCCGCATGTTCAACATCACGAAACTCATAAGCAGTTGTTTGATAAATAGGAACAGCCATAGCTCCCTCTGCACCTTTTTCATAACCAGCGTGTAACGCTTTAGTTTGTAAATCCATCTATTCTCCCCAATTATTAAAATATTTTTACTATTTTAGCGAAAATGATTTAATATAAGTTTTAATTGCAAAAATTTAAATAATTTTTCACTTATGACGATTTATTTGAGTAATAATAAGGAGATATTATGAGAATAGAACAATCAGAAATTTCTCTCTCATCTTCACATAAAAAATATCATGAAGTTAAAGAAATTGAAAATTTAAATATGTGGGATTCAGAGGAAAATGCACCTGCAAGACTACAAATAGATGACCGCGTTGAACTATCCAAAAAAGCAAAAATATCTACTAAAATAGAAAAATTAGAAAAAGAGAGTTTTGATGTGCCACTTAATTCTAAATTGATGAGTATTATCAGAGCTTTAGAAGCACTCACTGGAAGAAAAATCAATATATCTTTCTTTCGCGAAGGTGAAACACCAATAGTTCAAGCAAGTGATGATACAAAACAAAATAATGATGAAGTAGAACGCTTAGGCTGGGGAATAGAATACAACTATTCTCGTACAGAGATAAACAAAGAAAATATGAACTTTTCAGCTAAAGGCAGTGTAACTACAAAAGATGGCAAAGAGATAGATTTTAAACTAACTCTTAGTATGCAAAGAAGTTCAGTTACACATGAAAGTATATCTTTTAAAGCAGGTGATGCTTTGATAGATCCACTTGTACTAAACTTTGATACTAACATAGTAACCATGAGCAATGTAAAACACAATTTTGACCTAAATCTTGATGGCGAAGAGAATGAGTTTTCATTTGTTGGAGAGGGCAGTGGTTTTTTAGCCATAGATAAAAATCAAGATGGCATTATCAATGATGGAAGTGAGCTTTTTGGACCAACTTTAGGTAATGGATTTGAAGAATTAAAAGCTTATGATGAAGATGGAAATGGCTGGATAGATGAAAATGATGCAGTGTTTGAAAAGCTTCTCATTTGGACTAAAGACGAAGATGGAAATGAAGATTTATATAGACTAAAAGACAAAGATATAGGTGCTTTATATCTTGAGAGGGTATCAACACCATTTGATTTAGAGAGTGCAAACAATAACTTAGTAGCTAAGATGCGAGAGAGTTCTATTTTTTTAAAAGAGAATGGTAAAGTTGGTACTATTGTAGAACTTGATTTAGTGGTTTAATATATGAGGTGTAATTTTAATTTGGAAGTGAGGCTTTAGCCTCGCAAATAAGATTGTTATAAAGTTTGTCATTATTAGCCTTCTCTCATCACTTTTTTTAGAAAAAAGTAAAATAAAAAATCGCACACAAGATTCATCGCTCTTTCCATACAAACTTCAAAATATTTGGGGTCTTCGGAATACCCCAAGGGCACTTCCTTTGGGCGCTCTCTTCGCTCAAACAGTCCTCGTATGTTAAAAAAATACAATATACTAATAATGAGACGTTCGTTAAAGTAATACATCGTAGACAGTCAAAAGCGGTAAAACCAGCTTGAGGGCGAGTCAGATAATTACACTAAATCTTGAGTGGCG
>JAFLJV010000045.1 GCA_022712845.1 Sulfurimonas sp.
ATAAAAAAGAAGATTTTATTCATGTATTTGCAAATATTATGGAAGGTAGAACTATTGAACAAAAAGCATATTTATCAAAAATGATAGTTAAAGATTTAGCTTCTATGTTTCCAAAAGTTCCTCATATTGGAACTAATGTAATTGAATTTGAGAGGGCAACTTATTTCAATAGGAATATGCTTGACCCAAACTATCAATTTTCAATGCCATAAAAACTTTGATTAATTTAGTTATTTAATAAACTCTACAACACTCTCAAAGCTTGATCTTAGTTGTTTTGATTGCTCATTTATTCTATATCCAAAAGGCAGTATCATAGCTACTTGATATTTAGATGTATCTAACTCTAAAACTTTTTCAACATTATCTTTCTCAAAACCCTCTATCGGACAAGAATCAATCCCAATAGTTGCAGCTGCGTTCATCATATTTGCAGAAGCTATGTAAGTTTGCCTTGCACTCCATTGATATGTTTTCTCATCACTACTTAAAGTATCTTTTAGATGTGAAGCGTAAAGTTCTATAAATGAGTCTAGTTTGTCTTGTGGCATATTACGACGAGAAAGTTGTGAGCGTACTACTCCTCTCTCTACTCTTAGTGTATCAATCCCAGCTAAAACAACTACTAAATGAGAACAAGTTGTAATTTGTGGCTGATTCCAACAAAATGGTTTTAACTTCTCTCTCAATTCATCATTTGTTATAACTAAAAACTTCCATGCTTCCATACCAAATGAGCTAGGAGACTTTCGTGCTACTTCTAAAATATAGTTTATATCTTCATCAGTGATTTTTTTAGTTTCATCAAAAATCTTACAAGCGTGTCTAAAGTCCATTATCTTTAAAAATTCATCTTTTTTATTCATATTATTTCCTTTTATAATTTGTTATACTTCTTGCATAATCTAGATTCTGAATCAAGTTCAGAATGACGAAAATTCGAATATGTCGTCATTCCGTGCTTGACACGGAATCTAGTTTTTTTGGTTATTCAAGAAATCTATTTTATTAGCTTAAAATCTTCCAACTGTAAACAGCAGTTATTCCAAGAGTATAAGCCCCAAGAATCCAAACATTTCTAGGATTTCCTGAAAGTTTTGGTGTTTTTATTTCAGATACATTTAGTATGGCAAGACCTACACCACTAACATATAAAATGATTGTAAATGTTCCATTGCTTACAACAGACTCTAGTAAAAACACAGATACTAAAATCAAACTATTGTTATCAAGGGCAAGTCCTGTATATTTTGTTCCACCTGATAAACCGTATGTGCTAAAATAGCTTAACCTTATTGCAGCAGCAGCCATCATTATAAATGCTCCAACTAAAAAGATAGGTTCAAAATTTCCATAGCTTAAAAGAAGAATGGCAGGAGTTACACCATAACTTACTATGTCTATAACAACATCAAGTTGTCCTCCAAACTTTGCATCTGTAGCTGTTCTACCTTTTAATCTTCGTGCAACTAGTCCATCAGCCCAGTCAAAAGCAACAGCCCAGACCATTCCAATCATTGCAGCAGCGTAAAGACCAGTAATACTAAAATAGATAGCAAGAAGAGTACAAGCTAATCCAGAGAGTGATAAAAGGTTTGGTATATCTTTTACATAAGAGAGAATAGTAGGTTGTTGTAGTGTTTGAGAGGTGGAATTTTCTTCTGACATTGTTGTAAGTCCTATAAATCATTGTTTGAATATAACGAGGGTTTTAGAGTATAAATGCTATTATATCGAAATAATTTTAACCTAAGGAGATTGAAAATGACTGTATATACTGTAGGTACTTTTGATTTATTACATGTTGGTCACTTAGCTTTATTAGAATATTGTAAAACTTTGGGTGATAAGTTTGTAGTTGGTGTAGCTTCTGATGAAGTAGTAGCTTCATACAAACCAAATGTTCCAGTTATTCCACTAAAACAGAGAATGGAGATGTTAAGAGCTTTAAGATGTGTAGATGATGTTGTCTCTTATGATAAACTAGAATATGTAACAAATTGCAAAGAAGTAGATGCTGATATTTTTGTTGTTGGAGAAGACTGGGGAAAAAAACCACATAATCTTGCAGTGGAAAAATACCTAAAGTCTAAGGGCAAAAAAATAATTCAAGTAAGTTATAACCCACAAACTTCATCTACAAAGATTAAACAAAATATCATAGCTCAAACCCATAAGGGCAAATATATGGCTCATGTTGTTGAGTAAGATGTAATAGAAATAGTTAAAAACAATTGTCTTAAAAAGATTAAATAGAAGGCTAAACTTAACTAATGTTATTTACAATAATCCTAAAATGTAAATAACACTTTTCAAATATTAAATTATCTCTTCATCCCAACTAAAATACCACCTAAAATAATCAAACCTATCCCTACATATGTTAAAAAATCAGGAAAACTATCACCCAACATCCAACCAAAACCTATAGCAAATGGGATGTTTGTATAACTAATCACACCTACTGTACTCACATTTGATGCACTATAAGCTTTTGTAAGTAGCCACTGTGAGAGTGTGGAAATCATTGCCATAGCAACTATAAGCATCCATATAT
>JAFLJV010000046.1 GCA_022712845.1 Sulfurimonas sp.
ACATTACAATTGAATTTTTACCACGATCTATGAAAATCAGTACTGCTAATAGCAAAAGGTCATCAAGCTATATTGAATATATTGAATCTGAAGATAATAGTATTATTGTTGAGGTAAAAATGAAATTTGGTGATATTCTTAACACTAAAGAAAAGCAATTTAAAATTCTAAAAAAAGATGAAGCAATTTATATCACTAATTTAAATGGATCAATTTTAGGGAAATTCTATTCTGCTAAAGTAGGGAAGTTTCCTTCCTTTTTAGGTACATGGGATGGAATGACAGAGTACAATAGAGATGTTAAAATTAAATTTTTACCACAATCTATTGAAATAACTATTCATAATGAAAAAACTTTCTATAAAAATATTAAATACAGCAAACTTAACTATTATAATACACTTGTTGAATCAGAAATAAGCTTTGATGCTATTAGTATTAAATCTAATCAATTTGTAGTTAGAGATAGTGAGCAAAAAATTCATCTTAAAAGAATTAATGGATCTTCTTTTAAGATGGGGAATCTTTATCCAAGCAATGAAGACAAACTTGTAAATGGATGGGACATGGAATCTCATAGCTCAAGAAATAAAAGATGTATTTTTTCTATAATAGGACAATGTTATGAATTTATGAAAAAAGAATCTGACCTTTTTGGTCAATTTAATGGAGAATTTTCTTTTAAAACTTTAAAGCAATCTAAAAATAAATTGATGCTAACTTTAACTGGTTTTGATATCAAAAAAGCTGGTCGTTTAGAAAAAATTCCTGATAGTATAATTAATACTATAGAATATAAAACAATTCATAAATGTACAATTCATTTTATTAATACTTATTCACCATCTGAATTTCGAAAAAAGATTTATAAAGATAGAGGAACCAAACAACTTCTTCAGGAGTTTGAAGAATTAAAAGATAACAACCTCTAAAGTATGAACCTCTTTAGGCTCTATAATTCTCTTATCATCAAAAGCATTAGCAGTCTCTATACAAACCATTGTTTTATATGAATCATCACTCATAGCACTCATTTGTTTGCATTTATCTATCCATGGGTTCCAAACTACTACAGATGATGAGCCTTTGTTTTTTATCTTTATAGTTTTATCTTTATCTTTTAAAGAGATTTCATTCTCAACATCTTGATAGACTCTATCTACTTCTTGATTAAAAGTGACATCTCCATCTTGTTTTTCTTGTTTCATTGTTAGGGCATCTAAATATGCTTTTTTATCAAGTCCTTTTATGCTCACTTGAGAAATATGTGAAATATTAAAATATGTATGCAAAGCTTGTGTGATTGTAAAAGGTTTGTTATCAAGGTTTGTTGTTTTTAGCTCTAGAGTTAGAGTATCTGAGATTAATATTTTTAATTCTAATTCAAATTTATATGACCAAAGTTCTAAGCTCTGTTTTGAGTGTTTTAGTTTTAGAGTTATTTCTATAGTATTTTCATCTATCTCACTTGTACTATAAAACTCCCATATAGAAGTTCTTGCAAATCCATGTTGAGGTAGCTCTTTATCTTTAGAGATGCCAAACCATGGCCAGCAAATTGGAATGCCACCTCTTATTGATTCTCCATATTTAAAATTACTTGCCTCACTTAGCCAAAGAGTAGGCTTTTCTTTATCTCTAGTATATTCAAAAATATGTGCACCTTGAAGTGCTATCTTGGCTTTTGCTTTTGAGTTTTTTACTTCTATGTATTTAAAATTATTGGAGAGCTTTTTATGCTCTATCAAAGTTTTTTCCAGTTCATTATTTTGTGCCATCTAAAAGCGTACATAAGGATAAAAGCATAACAAATAACACCTATGATGTAAGTGGACTGCATATCTCCACTTGCGTATGCAATTTTTCCAAAGATTAGAGGCATGATAGCACCACCAGCTATTCCCATGATAAGTAAAGCACTTCCTTGTGCTGTATGTTTTCCAAGTCCCTCAAGAGCAAGTGGCCAGATTGTAGGCCATACTAGGGCATTTGCAAAACCTAAAAGTGCTACAAAAGTAATTGTATTTGGAAGAGTTGCTATACCACTCCAGCCCCATAATATCTCCGATATCCAGTATGATTCAGATGCTGAAACAACACCTATAAGAAAGATAATTCCAAGTAAAGCAGAACCTATAAGTGCTTTTTCTTGAGAAAGATATTTTGGTATACCAAAAATCCCAACAAGATAACCAAAAACCATAAATATCATAGTGTAAGAAGTTAACGCTGTAGCATTGGGTATACCCATGCCTTGTCCATATAAGCCTATTGTATCAGCAGCTATAACTTCAATACCAACATAAAAAAAGAGTGCTACAGAGCCAAGCACTACTCGAGGATAATGGAATATACTATCTTTATCAGAAACCTCATCATCTTTTTCAAATTCAAGTTCAGGAAGTGAAGAGTACTTTACTAAAGCAATTAATCCCGAGAGAACAACTGCCATTATAAGATATGGAATAATTAAACGAGATGCAAGATCAGATTTATCAGTTTCTGTTAGATATTCTAAAGTACTAAAGTCTGAAAGTATAATAGCTGTAAAAGCAATAGGAACAATAACTCCAGCTCCTTTGTTTATAATACCCATAATAGAGATTCTCATAGCTGCACTCTCTATGGGTCCAATGCAGACAACATAAGGGTTTGAAGCGGTTTGAAGAATTGTAAGTCCAGTACCTAGTGTAAAAAGAGCAATAAGAAAAAAGAAAAAGTTTGCACTCATAGCAGCTGGAATAAAAAGAAGACTACCAACAACCATAACAGCTAAACCAAGAGCCATCCCATCTTTGTATCCTGTTTTTTGTAAAACATAAGACATCGGCAGAGCCATAACAGTATATGCAATATAAAAAGCAAAAGTTACAAAAAGGGCTTGGTACTCATTTAGTTCACATATTATTTTTAAAAAAGGGATAAGTGAGCCATTTAACCAAGTTACAAACCCAAATATAAAAAATAAAATTCCTATGATTATCATAGGAAAAATTGTACTTTGCTTAGCCATTTTTTATACCTTGTAAGTATTTTGCTACACCATCTTCATTATTAGTATATTCTAGCACAATATCAGCGGCTTTTTTTACACCATCTTGAGCATTTGCTACAGCTATCGATTTTCCAGCTATCTCAAACATACCAATATCATTAAAATTATCACCAAAAACACTAAGTTGTTCTAGCTCAAAATCAACATACTCATTTATACTTTTAATACCATGAGATTTATCTGCATCTTTATGAAGTATAGTTAAAAAATAGCACCCTACATAAGCTTCTGGTGCAAGAATATACTTAAGTGTATCTCCAAATATACCCTCCAAGTGTAAAGCCAATTTTTTAAGTAGCTCTTCATCTCCCATATAAACTATTTTAAAATTATCTCTCATAGCTCTGATATCTTTACATTCTACTAAATTATCATCATTTGAGTAATTTTTCAAAACTTTTATCTGTGATTTATTTAGAATAGTTGAGTATAAAAAAGATTCATTGAGATTTTTATCTGCTAATGCTAAAACAAAGGGGTATATACCAAACTTAGCACCTTCATCTATAATAGTATCTGCTATCTCTTTATTTATAAACTTTGTATCTATGATTTTTTTATCTACTGTGGCTATTAAAGCACCATCTAGTAAAATCATAGGGGCATTTATATCGATACCATTTAAAAACTGTGCAGTTTTTTTGTATGTTCTTGCTGTTGCAACTGTAGCTATAGAATTTTTTGCCATATCATTCCAAATCTCTTTTGTAAAAGAGCTAAGTGTTAAATCATTTCGTAAAAACGTATGATCTAAATCTGTTATGTAGGCTTTTTTCATTTTATTCGTACTTTAACTTACAAGTTATCATTCTATCAACTAAAACACGTCCTATCTCTAGTTTAGAGTCAACTACAGCTGTAATATCTAAATCTTCTAAACTCTCTTTATCTTCTAAAGATGTTATTTTTACAATCAAGTTAATGTTTTTTGTATGTCTAAGAACTGCTTCACAGACTGCTCTTTTTTTATTGATATTTTCAAGTGTAACTATAACTGCTGCTGCACTCTCTGCATGTAGAGCTTCTAAAAGAGAGAGTTTAGACATATCACCGAGGTATGCTTCTTTATTTTCTGCTAAAGCTTCTTGAACATGTTTTGGATTATTGTCTATTATGACATACTTAGCATCTAGTTTATCAAGATTTTTTGCAACGTATTTTCCAACTGTACTGTATCCACAAACTATTACATGATTTTCTCTTGTAATAAAATCTGAAGTATCTAAACCTAGATACTCATGATGACTAATACGACTTACTAATTTATTGATTTTAGAGATAAAAAATGGTGTAACCATCATAGATAAAATGGTAACAAGTATAAATAAAGATTCTAGCTCTTTATCTAAAAGTCCTCCAACGCTAGCAACAGCAAATATTACAAAAGAAAATTCTCCAACTTGAGAAAGAGCTAGAGCTGTTTTTAGAGATAAGACATGTGAAGATGTTATGCGAAGCATAAGATACATAATTATACTTTTTAAAATTAACACAAGTAAAAATATACCAACAACTGTATCTATGTTTTCTATAAAAAACAGTATATCAACTTTCATACCAACTACAATGAAAAAAGTACCAAGAAGAATATCTTTAAATGGTGCTATATCAACTTCAACTTTATGATGATATTTAGTCTCAGCGATAATCATTCCCGCAATAAAAGCACCAAGTGAATATGTAAAGCCCATGTATGAAGCTAAAAGTGAGGCACTAATTACTATAAATAAAACAGAACCCATAAAAAGTTCATCAACCTCACTTGATGCAGAAAAATGTAATAACCAAGACATAACTTTTCTACCAACAACAAACATAATTACAATTACTATAAAAGCACTTATAACGGTATCTTTTAAAATTACTGCAAATGAGTGATCACCATCTCCTGTTAAAAAACCCAAAAAGATTAAGATAGGAATTACTGCGATATCTTGAAAAATTAATATTCCTGTAGCTTTTTGCCCATAAGGGTTATATATCTCTTTTGAGCTTTTTAGATAACTCAATACTACAGCTGTTGAAGAAAGAGCAAACGCTAACGATAGTATAAGAGCAGCAATAGATTCAAGTCCAAAAATATAGTGACTTATGGCATAAATAATAGCTGCGGTAAGACCAACCTGTACAGACCCATTAAAAAATATCTCTGTTTTCATACTGCCCATTTTTCTAAATGAAATTTCAAGTCCAATAGTAAACATTAAAAAAACTATACCAAACTCACCTATATGTTCAAGGGTTTGTGAATTGTTCATATCTCTTAAATCAAAAGCGTACACAAGAATAGTACCTGTTAAAATATACCCTATTATTTGTGATACTCCATACTTTTTCAATACCAAATTCAGCACCGTTGAAACACCAAGAGCAATAACTATGTAAAAAAGAGCAGAATCCATTAATCAACTTTCTATTTATTAAAATTGTTCTTATTGTAGCGAAAGAATCTTTGAGCGGATGCTATACTATACATATTTTAAGAGATTTTATACTATAATTCGCGATTATTTAATATTTTTGGAGTTATATATGACTAAGTATATTTTTGTTACAGGTGGTGTTTTAAGTTCTCTTGGTAAAGGGATTACTGCTGCTAGTGTTGGCACCCTTTTAAAACATTCTGGCAAAAAAATTGGTATGTTAAAAATAGATCCATATATCAATGTTGATCCTGGAACAATGTCGCCACTTGAACATGGTGAAGTTTTTGTTACAACAGATGGTGCTGAGACAGATTTAGATATTGGAAATTATGAAAGATTTTTAGACACTTCATTTTTAAAATCTTCTAACTTCACAACTGGTCAAGTTTACTCTAGTGTTATTGAACGTGAAAGAGCTGGTGGTTATCTTGGTCAAACTATACAAGTTGTTCCTCATATTGTTGGTGAAATTGTAAATCGTATAAAAAAAGCTGGTAAAGGTCATGAAATTCTTGTTGTTGAGCTTGGTGGAACAGTTGGAGATATAGAGGGTCTTCCTTTTATGGAAGCTATTCGTCAGATGAAACATGATGATGATGTAGC
>JAFLJV010000047.1 GCA_022712845.1 Sulfurimonas sp.
TCTCTATAAATTGCAACAATTCGCCAATCTTTTTGCTCAATAACACTGATATGTTTATAAACAAATGAGCTTCCAAATGGAACTGATACTTCCATTATTTCACCCTCTCCAACACCAACATTTTGAGCAATAACTGGCATAGTTGGCATATAATCTAGAAGTCTTGAAGCAAGGATTTCATTGGAGTTTAGTGAGATTATCTTTGAATCTTCATAGTCTTGTTGCCACTTACTTAAAATAACAATTCGCAACTGTTTTTTAATACTTCTAATATTTTTAATAGTATAGTCAACATCAAGCTGTTTACTCATAGATATAACAACTTGAACAAACTCCATTTTAAGAAGATTTGCTATTTTATAAAAACTAGTTGGATCAAATTCATAAAATTTAAAACGTGAGGGATTAGCATTTTCATAATTTTTAGGTTTTGATTGAACAACATAGTAAATATTTTCACCAGTAGAAGCTTCAATAACTCTTTGAATAAAATGTTTACCAACAACATTATCACTAATTATTAAAATTTTTTTCATAACTGTCTTTATAATTTTTTTATTATTATATCATTTTTATATTTTTTGATAGTATTAGAGAAAGAATGGTGAACTAAATTACTTTTTCGAAACTTTTTGTAACTTAATCCACATATTTTGTTTTGCTCTTTGCCATTTTTTATTTACAAAATAACCTGTAATTTTAATCCATTTTTTTGTTTTTTTATTGGAAGTAAATGACCTTCCTTCATTCCAATTAAAAATTTTATTTCCATCGATAGCATCATATATATTACTATCTTTTTTTAGGTAAAAAGATATTGCTTTAAATTTTATTATTTTTTCTTTTTTTAAATCTTTTTCTTGATATCTTTCCTTCATAATAAGAGTAGAAAAAGCATTATTTGTAGTATTTTGTTTGATATTTAAAAGATTTTTTTGCTTTTTAACTAGTTTTTCTAATTCTTCAACTTTACTTGCTAAATTTTTATTACTTGTTTGTAAATCATTTGAATATTCAAGTTGTGCCTTTAAAATAATATTTTTATGTTTTTGTTCATTATATAATTTTTCATAATTAAGAGATATATTCTTAGTTTTATTAGTAATATTTTTTAATTTTGTTTGACATTTTTCATTCTCTTTTCTAAGCTCACGTATATCATTTACAATCACATTTATTTTATCAAAATCATCAGCTAACAAAGATGTTAACAATAATGATATAAAAAATATCATCTTCATTATAAAGTACCTTTTTTTTCTAATTTTACACCCATCTCTACATGGTGAGTATATGGAAACTGATCAAAAAGAGCCATCTCTTTTATCTCATGTATTTTTGTCAATATTTCCAAATCTCGAACCAATGTCTCAGGATTGCAAGATATATATATAATACTACTATATCTTGCTGAAAATTCACATGAATCATTATCCATCCCACTTCTTGGAGGATCTACAAATATTGTTTTTATATTGTAAGAATTTATTTCAATATGCTTCATTCGTCTAAACTCTCTAACACCATCAAGAGCCCCAGTAAATTCTTCTACACTCATTCTTACAAACTCTATATTGTCTACATTATTCAACTTCATATTTGTTTTAGCAGCATTTATAGATGATTTTGAAACCTCTGTTGCTAAAACTTTGTTAAATTTTTTAGCAAATGGTATAGTGAAATTTCCAGCACCACAATAAAGCTCTAGTAAGTCACTATCGTTATTTAAAGAGTTTTTTAAAGCCCACTCTATCATCTGCTCATTAACTCTAGGATTTGGCTGTGTAAAACTATTTTCTATATGATTAAACTTATACACTTCACCATTTATATTTAAACTCTCAGTTATATAGTCTTGTCCAATTATCACTTTTTGTTTACGACTTCTACCAATAATATATATACCAAGCTCACTTGCTATAGTTGTAGCTACCTCACGCCACTCATCATCAAGTTTTCTATGGTACAAAAGTGAGACAACAATTTCTCCACTACTAGAACTTAAAAAATCAGTACCAAAAAGTTTAAAACCTATCTTTTTCTCACTTATAGCACTTAATAATTTTGGCATTAACTCTGCTATATATAAATTTATTTGAGGACACTCCTCAACAAATACAACACCTTTTTTGCTAATATGATTCATAGCGTATCGCATAACATCACCATCGTGCCAAATCTTAAACTCACTTCTTGAGCGATAATTTTGCTGTAATGATTTAAAAACAGATATTTCACTTGTATAAATTTTTTTAAATCTCTCTCTATTTATCTCTAGTTTTTGCTTTAACTGTGATTCATAGCCATTTTCATAAACAACACAAGCTCCACATTCTCCGAAATATTTACAAGTCAATCTTTTTCCTTATTTTTGTCATATTTATAATCCATACATCACTACATCTATAAAAGTATATATTTTCAAATTTGAATTTGATTTTTTTTCATCTTTAAAAAGCATACCTAATGCTTTTATGTTAAATATTTGTTCATCAATAATTAAAAATGATTTGTTAAAAGATTGTTTTTGTGAAGTTTTCATTAAACGACCTCTCGGGGTGAGCATTGTAAAGAGACTTGAGAGGTACTGTTAAGAGCGTTATAGTATAAATATACTAAATTATTACTTTTAAGTTGTCTTTTCATTACTCCTCACTTCACTTAAGATTATTAATTTATATAAAATAATTATAACAATATAATTCCTAAGATATGGTTTAATGAGTGGTAATTTCCTTTTTTATATAGGGAACTCTATTGAGTTGTCGTGAATTTTCCGAGTTATAGGATTTTTGAAACTTATGATTTTCTCTTAGCCATTTTTCTATTTTTTCCCATTTAAGCCTATAATCTCCATTTATTGATGAACCAGATATATAGAAAACATAATAATTACGTTTCACTTTTTAGAGATAAATTAAAATATAATGCTCCTAAAATCTAAGACACCAATTCAATAAGATTTATTTTCAAAAAAGCTAAAATAATAATTACTCTCCAGTTGAGTTTGAAGATATGATGTTACAAAATGAAATAGCTGCTTAGAATAGTTTATGATTAGCATGATATAGGGTTGACACATCAGATTTTGGCATTATTATATATGGTGTTATTGCATTATTTGTATATTGTATTGCTTTTTCAGCACTTTTAGCACTCAAAGGTCTACCCAATGTTTGCATGTAAGAGGTATAAAATTGCCATGACATAAGTATAGAATCTACAATATATTCAAATATATCTCCATTCAATATTTCTAAATCTCCACTTTCTATAAAACTACGAATAGTTATACTTATACGTTTTCTGTGAGCAATATTGTCTTCTATATATTGATTTTCCAATACAGTATCTCGCGAAAAAAGAAATAGTATCTCTCTAAAGAAAAATCTATACTCCCACTGTATGCCTATGAGAATTTTTTGATGTGTGCTTAATTCCTCTAATGTTTTTGGAAGTGCGTCTATAGAAAGTGTCATCTTTTCTCTCATTTTTTTATACAAAAGACGGATAATCTCTTCACGATTTTTGTAATGATAATGTAAATTTCCAGGACTAATTTCCATCTCTTTTGCTATATGGTTAGTAGTGACTGACTGGGTATTACTTTCATTAAAAAGCATACGCGCGCTCTCTAATATATCTTCTTTTCTTGACATCAATTCTCCTAATCAAGTGAATTATAGTGTATTTACTCTAAAATGTCAAATTATTTAAAGTCGCTATACATACTATAAATAGGGGCGTAAATAGATTTTATTAAAAAGAATACTATAAATTAGAGTAATTACTCTTGACATGTAAAGTATTTTACAGTTATACTTCTAGTGTATTTACACTAATTTAAAAAGGATTTACGATGAAAAAGTTATTTAAACAATTATCACTTACTGATGATAATTATGGTTCTATCGTTTTACGAATTAGTTTTATCATCATGATGCTACCACATGGAGCAGGAAAATTATTTGGTATATTTGGAGGCTTTGGTTTTCAAAGTACTATGCAGCACTTTACAGAAAATATGGGTATTCCTTATATCTTAGCTCTTCTTGCTATTTTGATAGAGTTTATATCTTCTCTTATGATATTAGTAGGTTACCAAACCCGAATCAATGCTTTTTTCTTAGCATCAGTCATGACAGTAGCTGGTTATATGCATATAGATAATGGATTTTATATGAACTGGTTTGGAGAAAAGTCAGGTGAAGGATTTGAGTTTCATATTTTAGCTGTGGGGATGATGCTAACTTTAGCAATTTTAGGTGGCGGAAGATATTCTCTTGATAATAAACTAAGAAAATTTTGTTTACTTAGATGATGCCTGGTACAAGCCTTATGGTCAATCTTTATTTGCAAGTTCAACGCGCAGGAACTGAAAATTTTAGTCATAATGAAATCAATCCTAATGAGATAAAATCCCGTATGCTTCAAATTTGGGTTTTACCTGAAAAAGCAAGAAAAAGTACTAATCACAAAGTATTTATTCTTAAAAAAAGTCAAATGACCCATGTATATGGGGGGGGGGAAGAAATAAACAAAATGAAACGCTGGCTAGTCACACCAATATTGAAGTAGGTATATTATCTGAGCATCAAAAACTTAAAAGAGATGGTGATTTTTAGCCTATATTAGCAATGACAGAGCATATCTTAATGATGTATTAGTGGAAGATGGCACACTTATTTGTGATGCTAATCTAGACTTCAAAGCCATTGATGATAATGTTCATCTAAGTATTTTTAGCACGAATTAAAACAAAAAATTTTATATAAAAGGAAATATCATGTACACAATACTCGTAGCAAGCCTCAATGAAAATATGAAACTGGCAAATACTCTAAAAGAACAACTTATTATCTTAGGGGTAGAAAGTAAATCATTAACCTCGTGGAACTTGATTTAACCATGTATAGTTCCAAAGAAGAAGAAAAAGGCATTCCTCATTTAGTCCTAGACTTAGTGGAAAACCTTAAAATATCTCAAGGTTATATAGTAGTAGCACCAGAATATAACTACACTATACCGCCAGTACTTAGCAATGTCATCGCATGGGTAAGTCGCGTCGAAGATGATTTCAAAGTATGTTTTAATAACAAAAGTACACTTTTATGCACGCACAGTGGTGGAAATAATGGAGGTGGTAGAGATGTTTTAAGAGATATGAGAAATCAGTTTACTAAATTAGGTTCAAAGGTTTTAAAAAACGATATTTTGATTACTTATCAAAAACAATTGGATGAGCAATATTCTAAACAAATACTTACAGAATTTTTAGCTCTATAATACTAATCTAAAAGGACTAAGTTATGGAAAAAGTAAGTCAATTTTTAAAACGTATTAACTATGAAGAAAAACCTAAGATAGACTTGGAATCATTAAGCAAGTTACAAACTTCATTTTTAAAAAGTGTCCCTTTTGAAAACCTTGACATTATCAATAATACTCCTCTAGACTACTCTTCGAAAAATATTTTTCACAAGATAGTTATTCAAAATCGTGGTGGACTTTGCTACGAGAATAATGGGCTTTTTCATGATATGTTGACGGAACTTGGCTTTGATGTATATTTTATTATAGCAGCTATGTTTCCAAAAGAAGAAAAGAAATTTGACTTCTCTCATATGGCTTTGATAGTTACCTTAAACGATATAGCATATCTAATAGATGTAGGCAATGGAAAATCTTTTGGAAACCCACTCACTATTCATACAGTATCAATTTCACAATCAGAAGGTATTTTAGCAACTCTAAAACCCTATAATAATGATTATTACGGTTTGTACTACCTAATAGAAAATATATGGAGTATACGATATATTTTTAATATGAACAAAAAAACAAGGGCTGATTTTAAACAAGCTTGCCATTTTATAGAGTCCTCTCCTAAGTCTCCATTTACACAAAACAAATTAGTATCTATGTTGTTTGATACTAAAAGAATTACTCTATCTGATACAGGATTAAGCTCTACAGTTTTCAAAGAAAAAAGTATAAAAAATATAATATCAGATGATGAATATCTAAATATTTTGAAGAATACATTTAATATTACCTTATAAAATAGGAATCTCAATATATAATTACGATATTAGTTTTAAATTTACTTTAAATCTTTTTTACTGTTACGTGATTCCAGATATTTTTTAAATTTTAAAGTTTCTATTTATTTCTATTTCAAACAAAGTCATTATATACTCTTTACTTCTACCTTTAATAAATTATATAAATCACTCATCAATCAACTCCCAACACCCACCTTTTAAACTACCAACTCTAACAAGTCTATTTTCATCTTTTAATTTTTCAATAATTTTTTTAACACCTGATTCACTAAGTGCTGTTTTTTCGCATAATTCTTTTATGGTTATATTTTTATTTTTTTTCATAAGTGAGATTATTTTTTGGTTACTTTTTTGGTTACTTTTTTGGTTACTTTTTATTACTTGTTTTTTAACAGTTTCTAAAATTATTTCAAGCATAAACTCTATAAAAATAGTACTTTGTCCATTAGATGTAGCATCTTCTAAAGCATCATAATATTGTTGTTGATAGTCTCTAACTATACTCTCAGTGGGTATAGCAGAAAAAATCTCTCTCCAGTTGTACAAAATCACACTTTGCCAAAGTCTACCTATACGACCATTACCATCACTAAAAGGGTGTATGAACTCAAATTCGTAGTGAAATATACAAGATTTTATAAGTGGATGTTCATCACTATTTTTTAGCCAGTCAAACAAATCTTGCATTAAGTCTGATACAACGCCATGTGGTGGTGCTATATGACTTCCAACTTGAACATTTACAGCTCTAAAAGCTCCTGCAGTTGTTAAAATTTCATCCATTAATATTTTGTGAGCATCTAGTAAACTTTTAACATCATCATATATATATTTTTCTAATTTTTTGTAAGCTTCTATAGCACCTTTTACTTCTGAAACTTCTAACATAGACCCTAAAACTGGCTTGCCCTCTAAAATAGCTGTAATCTTATCTTCACCCATAAAATTACCTTCTATCTCAAGAGTACCTGCTAAAGTCTTTATACGATTTTTTTTACGAAGTTGTGGAGTGATGATATTTTTCTGATTATATTCTATTCTGGTAAGCTCTTCGCTTATAGATGAAATTATATTTAACATCTTAGAAGTAATAGTATATGGTGGTTTATACTTACTCATAATATCAACATTTACTTTATCGAAGCTATCAAATTACCTATAAGAAGATTCCATCCATCTATGAGGATAAAGACAAGTATTTTAAATGGGAGTGCTATCATGATGGGTGGGAGCATCATCATACCCATTGACATAAGAATGGAGGCAACAACCATATCTATAACTAAAAATGGTAAAAAGAGTAAAAAGCCTATCTCAAAGGCAGTTTTTAGCTCACTTATTACAAATGCTGGGATGATTATAGAAAGAGGAACTTCCTCTACACTTGCAGGGTTTTCCATTCCTCTTATTCTCAAAAACAGAGCTAAATCTTTCTCTCTCGTATTTCTAATCATAAAGTTTTTAAATGGAAGTGCTGTCTTATCAAATGCTTCTTCGTAGCCGATTTTTTCTTCTATGTATGGTTTTATTCCTGCTTCATAAGCTTTTGTTCCAACAGGCTCCATTACGAAAAAAGTTAAGATTAGAGCGAGCATCACTAAAAGTTGTGTTGGTGGAACTTGTTGTGTTCCTAGAGCTTGTCTTAAAAAACCAAAAACTATAACAAATCTTGTAAAAGTTGTCATAACTAAAACCATACTTGGTGCTAAAAAAAGTATGGTTAAGAGTACTAAAACATTTAATGAACTAACAAGTTGTTGAGGTGAAGATGGAGCTGATAGCTCAAAGTTCATAGTTGGGATTTGTACTACTTCAGCTCCTAAACTAGAGAGCAGTCCTATAGCTAATAAAAATAATCTTAGCATTATTTATCTACTGCCTTATCTAAAACACTCTTTTTAATTTTTGATCTATCTTCAACCTCTGCACTATAAAAATGTAGTTCAACTCTACGATTTTTCTCTCGTCCACTTTTAGTTACATTGGTAGCTTTTGGAGCAAATTCAGCAAATCCTGACGCACTTATCCGTTTTGGATTAACTCCATCTAAAAGTAATTCTTGTAAAACTGATATAGCTCTAGCAGATGAGAGTTCCCAGTTATCTTTAAATGGACTTTTTGCACCTGGGATTTGATTATCTGTATGACCTTTTACTCCAACTTGTGTTTCATTAGGTAACTCTTGAATTATTAAAGCTATTCTTTTTAAAAAAAGCAATGCATCATCATTGTTAATAGTTGCACTCCCCTCGTCAAAAAGTAATGCTGCTGGAAGTTCTATAACAAAGCCTTCTTGTGCTTCTTCAAGTGAAACTGCTGGACCTTGTCCTTTTCCAATCATCTCATTTGTCTCAGCTACAGCTTGAGCTACTCTATTTACTTGTTGAGAAGTTTCATCTTGAGAGTCTATAGGAGTTGATTGTTGCATCCGTTTTTTTGATATCTCTGTTTTTGTTCCACCTTCAAGAACGCTCATAGCACCTGAAAGAGATCCAATAGCTTCAGATATTTTTTTTGCATCCATACTTGACATAGATAAAAGAAGTACAAAAAAGCATAAAAGTAGAGACATCAAATCACCAAAAGCTGCCAACCACCCAGGAAGACATCTCTCACAAGGTGGACACTTTACTTTTCTTGCCATTAGTTAAATTGACTTACACGCTCTACTGGAGCTAAATAACTTAGAAGTTTTGCTTCTAATGCTCTTGGTGCATCGCCTGATTGAATCGACATGATTCCTGTTATAATCATCTCCTTAATCAAAGTTTCATCATCATTTCTGATACCTAAAATAATTGAAATTGGTGTACCTAACACATTACCAATAATAGCACCGTACATTGTTGTAAGTAAAGCAACTGCCATTGATGGACCAATCGCTGATGGGTCAGCCATATTTAAAAGCATTGCAACAAGTCCGATAAGCGTACCAACCATTCCCATTGCTCCAGCAAGTGCTGCCCACTGAGAAAACATAGAACCATTAACTTTATGTCTAGTGCTAGTTTGTTCCATCTCTATCTCTAAGAGTTCACGTATGTTATCAGGCTCATTCCCATCAATAGCCATAGATAAGCCTTTTTTCAAAAACTCATTTGACTCATCATTCACTTCGCCCTCTAGGGCTAAAATACCATCTTTTCTAGCTTTAGTAGCAAAAGAAATAAGTTTTTTAATTAACTCTGCTTTATCTTCTTCTGGTGGCTTAATAGCTATCATAAATACTTTTGTAAATGATTTCATCTGTGCTGGTTTAAAGGAGATTAATAAAGCACCAATACTACCACCAACAAC
>JAFLJV010000048.1 GCA_022712845.1 Sulfurimonas sp.
TCTAACAACTTTTATATAAGGAACAAAAAGTTGTTCATATAATTCATCTGATGCTTCAAAATGAATTTGAGCAAGCGTACAACCTGATTCTTGGATATATGAATTTATGATTTGTGCATCTACATTTACAAACAGACCAACTTTTTCAACAAAAGGTGGAAGTTTCTTTATGATTCGTTTTGCATTATCAGGAGAGATATATCTTGGCGATTTTTCGTAAAATACAAAACCAAGAGCATCTGCTCCAGAGTTAATTGCATTCATCGCATCTTCATAAGTTGTTATTCCACAAATTTTAGTACGCATTAAATCTGTAAACTTTTGATAGCTTCTTCTTTTGAAGCATGTTTAAATACATAACTACCAGCAACAACTACATCAACACCAACATCTTTTAAATCTTGAATATTTTTATCATTTACCCCACCATCAACTTCTATAAGACAATTCGGATTTACTCTGTTTCTCATTTCATTTAATTTTGCAGCTTTAGTAATAACGCTATCGATAAAGCTTTGTCCACCAAATCCAGGATTTACACTCATAAGTAGTACCATATCTAAGTCTTTTAGTAGGTATTCTACAGATTCAGGTGGAGTATGAGGATTTAAAACTATTGCAGGTTTTATTCCTAATGAACGAATCTTTTGGATTAAACGATGTGGATGTTTTTCTTCTTCAATATGAAAAGATATATACTCTGGTTTTAGTGGGGCAAACAAATCTACAAAAAAAGTATTATTTTGTACCATAAGGTGAATGTCGAGAGGTTTAGTCGCACATTTAGCAACACTAGATACTACTACAGGACCAATGGTTAGGTTTGGAACAAAGTGTCCATCCATTACATCTACATGGACTAAATCACATCCAGCATTACATATAGCTTCAACATCTCTTTGTAAATTACCAAAATCAGCAGATAGAACACTAGGAGCTACTTTAATCATAAAAACCCTTTATTTTTTTGGATTATAGCTAAAATCTTATTTAGCATGGCTTACTGTGCACTTAGGGGGATGGGCTTTCATCGAGAAAAACATAGTGTTAACGTAGGTAAAGGGGCGTTGCTCTTTTATCTTGTTAAGAAAAATAAAAACTTATTGTCATCAAAAGATAAATCAACTTGAACACCTTTTCTGCCATCAACAACCTCAAGTAAGCTATCAATATCTTTATACGTTCTTGGTAGAGTGATATTAACAGAAACATTTTCATTAGATAAAAGAGTTTTTATATTTCCACCAACTATATTTACAAGTTCAGCTAATGTATCTAAAATCATCTCTGAGTCATCTGTACTTTCTCCAATTAAAAGTTCACAAGCTTTTTTAGCAATCTCTCTCGGAAAAACTAAAATAACCATACCATCAAGCTCTCCATAATACCCAATAGAACTTGCGATTTTATCTGTCTTATCATCAATCACTAAGTTGTGAATTTCAGCAGATTCTTTAACTGCTTGAGCATTTGTCATCATCTCAATTGTTGAGACAGCTGCATCAATAAATCTAGGAAGTTCAGCTACATTTTTTTTATTTAGAACTCTTTTATTTTTTAAATTTGATGCACTACTAGCACCCAACTCTTCTAATAACTTTTTATTTAAAAGAATATCATCTAGTTCAGGATAAAAGAGTATTCCAGAATCTTCCATAGTCTCTTTAAATTCTTTTGGCGTTTTTAGAAATGACATTCCAGCAAAACAGATACTTGCATTATATTCTGCTGCTGTGCCTGATAATTTTGAGAAAAAGTTAAGTGCATGAACATTCATAGCTTTAACTTTATAAGCATCAAAAACAAATAGTCTAAAACCAACATTTAAAGAGTTGTTATGATAATCCATATTAAAATGATCATTTATCTCAACATCTAAAAAATCTGAGATAATATATACTATAGCATTTCCAGTTACTCTCATAGCAACCTTTTGCCCCATTTGTCCTAAATAGGTAGAGTCTATAGTATGTTCATATTCAGAATGTTTTGCATCATATTCTTCTTTTGATTTAGCAACTATAGGAGTATGTCCATAGTCATTTAATTCAATTGCCATAGCAGTACGCTGAGAGTTATCACTGCTGTATATAAAAATAGTTTTATTTTGATCTTTAAAACTTGAAGAAAATAGGTAGGCAATTTCTAAGGTTTTAAATAGTGAAAAATATATTTCATCTTTAAAGAAGTTTTTTATTGCATTATACTTATTGTTATCAAAATCACAAAACCCTACAGTAACATTATTTTTTTTACGAATTCTTTGAAAAAGATTTATAAGAGAATCTAAACCATTTTTATTGAAAAAAATCACTTTTTTAAGTGACACTAAAAACATCTCTGCTTTTATATTTATAGCTGCTTCTACATCATCAAGAGTTAAAAATGAAGAGCTATTGTTTCCATCTAAAAAACCTTGAGGAGAGAATAATGCTATTCCGTTTTTAACTACTGCTCTCATTGTATTTCCATTAGTGCTGCAAATTCAGGATAAATATCACCTACATAATCAATCTGAAAATCAACAAAATCATTTAACTCAGCTTTTAAAAATTGTGGTTGTGATAATTCATAAAAAAGTAATAGATGCATCCATTTTCCTAATCTATTTATATTTTCGTCTTCTGATGGTTTTAATCCAGATGCAGATTGTATGATTTGTGGAACAACTTCATTCATATTCCATTTTTTAGCAATTTGTTCACAAATATCAAAAAGTCCAATACCACATAAGCGAGTTAGTATAGTGTTATAATCAAGTGATTTGGTATTTTTTAAAAGGGTTACTTTATCTATCTTTTGACAAAAAAGAGCTTCCGAGATAATTATACTTGATGGTAACAAGGTTATAGCCCCATTTATATCTTTATCATCTATATTTAGATGTTTTAAGATAGTTTCCCATTTTTTTGATAGTTGCACTTGAAGTTCAAAAAATGTTTTAGAATCAAGTTTAAAAAGAAACCACTTATCTGGGTTTAAAAGAGTAATCATATAGTTATAAACTGTTTGTTGAGATAAAGATACTCCCAAAATCCCAAATATTTGAGATATCTCACTTACTTCATTTTTAAAACCATATATTGGTTTGTTTACAATATCTTTGAGATATGACTTTAGTGCTAAATCACTCTCAGCTACCTTTGCAGCTTGCGTTAATTCACCATTATTTAATAAAGAAAGAGTCTTCTTTAATATCTCTGGTACGGGAGGTATTTTTTTTATAAAATCATTAATTTCATTTTTTGTTATCATTAATTTCTACTATTATATTTAGTTTTATATATTTTAACTATATAATGATAAAAAAATTATAAAACCTAACAAATAAATACTCTTAAGCATAAGTTTTGCTTTAGCTTGGTATAATTCGCAACTTTAAAAACATCAATATAAGGAAGCTAATATGGCAAGAAGATGTGCTATAAGTGGCAAAGGCCCAATGAGTGGAAACAATGTTTCTCACGCAAAAAATAGAACAAAGCGTCGTTTTTTATTAAACCTTAGATCAGTTCGTATCACTTTAGATGATGGTACTACTAAAAAAATTAAAATCTCTGCAAGAGAATTACGTACACTTAAGAAAAACTCTTAAGAGTCATTAGGAAATAAGCTTGAACCTCTTACAAAGAGTTCGAAAGTTTTTACACTGGGAGGTAGCTCCCAAACCTGCAGTAAAACTTCTTCCTGAAGTTTATCCTCATCTCAAAGTATTTCGTTTACCTCTAATTTTAACAGTTATAACAATGCTTATTGGAACAATGGGTTATGTAATAATTGATGATTTTGGCTTAATGGATGCAATTTATCAAACTGGAATTACATTTACTACTGTTGGATTTGGAGAAGTTGCACCAATTTCAGATGCTGGTAGAATTTTTACAATTACTCTTATAATCTCTGGTTTTGCTGTTTTTACTAGTGCTATTGGTATTTTAGTTACAGAGATAAATAGAGGAAATATAGTTGCAATTTTAAAGGAGCGAAGAATGTTATACAACATAGCAAGGCTTAAAAAACATTTTGTTGTTTGTTATCATAATGATTACACTTTAGAAGTTACAAAACAATTAAAAGAAAATCATATACCTTTTGTTGTTATTGACCCAAGAGAAGAGATTCATCAATGGGCCCAAGAATATAATTATCCTACATATTTAAAAGCAGAACCACATGCAGAATTAACTATGTTAAAAGCTCATTTAGCATCTGCTAAGGGTCTTATTACACTATCGAGTTCAATGAGTGATAATATAGCTCTTATAGCTTCAGTTAGACTTTTTGAAAAAGAGCATTTTTTACCTAGACCATATTATATTATTTCATCAGCTCAAAGTATTACAGATATTGAAAAATTAAAAAAACTTGGTGCAGATACTGTAGTTTCTCCTACAAAACTTACAGCACAAAGAGTTAGTGCTATGGCTTCACGTCCTGATATGGAAAATCTTCTTGAGGAATTTTTATATAAAAGTGATAATCCACTTGATATGGAAGAGGTAAAAGTACCAAAATATAGTTGGACAGTGTTAAAAAAACTTAAAGAGACTCATATAAGAGAGATGACAAATACTTCTATTATTGGTATTACAAAAAAAGATGGTAAATTTTCAGCTATGCCAAAAGGGGATGTTTTAATTACTAGTGAATGTACACTTTTAATTATAGGTACTCAAAGTGATATAACAATAACAAAAAGTATAATAAGAAAAAGAGATAAGCCTAAGGAGCTAAAGTTTGTATAATATAATTTATTCACAAGGTGGAGTTTGTGCAAGTGCAGGTTTTTTTGCTAATGGTGTTAGTGCAGGCTTAAAGCCTGATGATGCAAAAGATATGGCATTTATATATAGTGAAGATGAATGTAATGTAGCTTCAGTATTTACTACAAATAAAATGCTTGCAGCACCAATAAAACATTTTTACTCAATGGGTGATTTTAAAACAAACTTTGTACTAATAAATTCTAAAAATGCAAATGCGATGACAGGAAGTGCTGGAGTTGAAGATATTAATGAAATATTATCAAATATCCAAGGTGTTCAAAATCCGATTATGAGTTCAACAGGTGTAATTGGAGTGAGACTTCCAAAAGAAAAGATTATAAAGGGTATAAAACTATTTGATTACACTTTAAGAGATTCAAAATCAGCAGCTAATGCTATTATGACTACAGATACATTTTCAAAAGAGTGTGCTTTTAAAGTGAAGCTAGATGATGGTAATGTTTTTAACATAGGAGCCATAGCTAAAGGTGCTGGTATGATAAACCCTGCCATGGCAACAATGTTGTGTTTTATTACTACAGACGCAAATGTACCCAAATGTGAGATGCAAGAGATTCTTGATGAGGTTACAAAAACTACATTTAATGCTATTAGTGTTGATGGAGATACTTCAACTAATGATACTGTACTTCTTTTAGCAAACTCTAAAAGTGGAGCTTATGAAAAAGATGCATTTAAAGAGGCTTTATTTAAAGTTATGCACTTTTTAGCACTAGAGATGGTAAGAGATGGTGAAGGTGCTACAAAACTTGTTACATACAAGGTAAGTGGTGCTAAAGACAATAAAGAAGCAGAAATTGCTGCTAAAGCACTCTCAGACTCACTTCTTGTAAAAACTGCACTTTTTGGTGAAGATCCAAATTGGGGAAGAATAGCTTCAACTATTGGAGCAAGTGGAGTTGAATCAAATGAAGAAAGTTTAAAAATTTCATTTGATAACTTTTGTGTTTATGACAAAGGTGAACTTTTCTTTAATGCAGAAATTGAAAAAAAATGTGCAATTGTTATGCAACATAAAAAATTCACTATCTCTTGTGACTTAGGTATGGGTAATGGTAGCTTTAAAGCGTATGGTTGTGATTTAGGTCATGAGTATGTAAAAATTAATGCAGATTATCGAACTTAATTGTTACTTCTCAAAAATCCTCAAATTCTTTACAAAATATCCTAATCAACCATTTGAATTTGTCACAGTAACTGACATAAATATTAAAGAGCATCCCAACTATTATAAAACAACTTAATTAAAAAAATGAGTGCATAAAACATTAACTTAAGCTCGCTATATTGGTAGTAAACAAAGGTTTTTTACAAATGATTGTAAAAAAGCTCTAAAATATCTATAAATTGTCAATCAAATAACACTCAAAACAGAGGTTCAAGAAGAGGAATTAAAAGGTATTTCTGCAAAGATCGTAAGATTTCTTTGGATAATGAAGCAAAAAGATGAATAAGATTACACAATTCAACAGATAAAATCTTCTATTGATTTTGATGGCTTACCTATATAAAAACCTTGCCCATAGTCAATACCATATTTTTTAACAGCATTTAAAACATCTTTATCACATATATACTCAGCTACAAGTTTGATATTTTTCTCTTTTGCAAATCCTCTTATTGTTTTAACTATTATTTGACTATTTATAGATGTTGGTAGATTTTTGATAAATGAACCATCTATTTTTATTATATCTACTGGTAAATATTCAATTTGACCAAAATTTGAACACTCTATCCCAAAGTCATCAATAACAATTTTTACTCCCAAGTTATGAATCTTATAAATGATATCAATTATCTCTTTTTCTTTCCTGAGAGAGTTATGTTCTAGTATCTCTAAAGAAAGTAATTTTGCGTCTACATTATATTTTTGTATCGTATCTTTTATATACTCAAAGATACCTTCATTTTTAAACTCATTATCTCCAATATTTACACTAAATTTTTTTTCATATTTATTAGCTTGTTCACAAGCTGTTTTAAACATATATTTAAAAATATCATACATTAAGCCACTATCTTGTGCAGCAAATAAAAATTTTTCTGGTAAACATATTTTATTATCATGCTCTAACCTAACTAAGAGTTCATACTTATGTATTTCATTAGTATTTAAATCAAAAATTGGTTGATAATATGCAATTAAAGCATTTTCAGATAATGATTTTTTAAGTACTGGAGTCCATAACTTTACATCATTTAATCTTTTAATAATTTTTAAATCACTTGAATAATATTTAATTTGATTTTTACCATTTTGTCTTGCTTCTTTTAGTGCTAATTCTGCTTTTCTAAGCAAATTATTATCACTATGATGTGCTACACCAATTGTAGTCATAAGAGTTTGATTAAAATTGTTTGTAACAATATTAAGTTTTGAGATATCTTCTTTAATTTTCTCAACTTTTTGAAATATATCTCCAATGTATTCATCTTTATTTATCAATGCAAAAAGATTACTATCCATATGGTAAATATTAAATTCATTGCTATACATCGCTTGTAAAAATGCTCCCAGTTCTTTTAAAACATAATCACCTATTTCATAATTGTCATTATCATTAATTGCACTAAAAGAAACTATATCTATAAGTATTAAAGTTTTATTAGACTCATTTATAGAATCCTCATAAAATTTAATTTTATTAGGTAACATTGTAGTCTGATTATGTGTCATTTGATGATAGGTTAGTTTATATTTATGTTCTAGTTCTTCTAATTGTTCATACTGTTTTATGCAACTTCTAATGGTGGTAAATATACGTTCAGGAGCAGCATTAGTTTTATCTAAAAAATCATTTATATCATACTCTTGAATTATATCAATTGCTGGGTAATTATCAACCTCTGAAGTTCTTATAACAAGTCTAATCAATTTCTCTTTTAACTCATTTCTAATATAGTTTACAAAATCTAATCCCGCACTACTTGTTTCCATGTTTATATCTACAATAGCAAGTGATATATCTGGGTTATTAATAAAAATCTTTTTTGCTTCTTTTGCACTATATGCAGATATCATTTTTAAATCAAAATCTAAGAAATTCATTGAATCTAATACTAAACTTGTAATTTCATGCATAAGTTTACTATCATCAACTACCAGTAATTTATGAACTCTTTTTTTAGAAAAAGATTTATTTTTAGAATTTAACATACTAAGCACCTTACATTGTTAAAATATACACTATTTTATTGTTTTTTATTAAAAACTTGCTTAAATCTTTTGATATCGCTAAATAATTTCTATTTTGCTATAATCATACTCTTACTTTTATGCCAAAATATTAGGAAAATAATGATCGATTTAAAACTACTACAAAAAGATTTTGAGGGTGTTAGTACAAGCTTAATTAGAAAAAGTGTTGATGCTAAACTAATTGAAGAGTTAAAAACTAAAAATGAAAATTTAAAAGCTGCTAAAGCAAACTTTGAAACACTCCAAGCAGCTCAAAACTCTATGAGTAAAGAGTTTGGTGTATATAAAAGAGAAGGTAAAGATATTAGCGAATTAAAAGCTAAAGTTGATGCTAACAAGATTAAAATCACTGATGCTTTAGAGATTCAAAGACAAAAACAAGAAGCATTAGAATTCCTTGCAATGTCAATTCCAAATATGCCTGATAATGAAGTTCCAGATGGTAAAGATGAGAATGATAATGTAGAAATAAAAAAGGTCCTTACACCTAAAGAGTTCTCATACTCTCCTAAAGAGCACTGGGAATTAGCAGAAAAAAACGGTTGGATAGATTTTGAACGTGGTGTAAAAATTGCAACTAGTCGTTTTAGTGTATCTTTTGGTATGGGTGCAAAACTTGAACGTGCACTTATAAACTTTATGTTAAATTTTAACTCAAAAAGAGGGTTTAATGAAGTTAGTGTTCCCTCACTTGTAAATAGAATTGCCTTAGAAGGAACTGGACAACTTCCAAAATTTGAGGATGATCTATATAAGATGGAAGGTCAAGAATTATTTTTAATCCCAACTGCTGAAGTTCCTCTTACAAATCTTTTTCAAGATGAGATACTTGCCCAAGATAAACTACCTATAAAACTAACGGCATATACATCATGTTTTAGAAAAGAAGCTGGTGCAGCTGGTCGTGACACAAGAGGGATGATTAGACAACATCAATTTCATAAAGTTGAACTGGTAACTATTGCTAAACCTGAACAAA